>JAAYML010000031.1 GCA_012521395.1 Candidatus Epulonipiscium sp.
AAAAGGATATAATTGTCTCCTAAAGGTACATATTGACTCATTATTTTCCTCCTTTTTGAAGCTTTTATTACAACATTTCAAGAAAGTCATCTTATGCATTAGTGATATCATATATACAATCTGTTAAAATTACAAGTGTTTTGGTCTTATTTTTCTTTAAAAAAATAACTTAGTAATAATCCGGGGATTATTCTAAGTTATATTCATATAAATATTTTATATCTTGTCTTCCACGATGCATATCATTGAGCAAATCTAAAACACTGTCTATAGCTAATGGTCTGGCAAACAAATAGCCCTGGAAATAATCGCAATTATGCTTCATTAAATATTCCACTTGCTTCTTCTCTTCTACACCTTCCGCTACTACCTCCATGCCCAGCTTATGCGCCATGGATATAATTAATTCAACCAAAGATTTATTGGGATCCGTAATTAGAATTTTATCTACAAAAGCTTTATCGATTTTCAGGATATTCATGTGATTGTATTGTAAAAAACTCAAAGCAGAATAACCTGTGCCAAAATCATCTAAAGCAATTGTTATACCCAGGTTTTTAAAATAATTAATAACTCTTTCAGCACATTTTTCTGAGGAAATAAAAACAGATTCTGTGATTTCAAATTCAAGGTTTTTTGGATTAAAATCATTTTCTTTTAAAGCCCTTTCAACCTTAGATATAAACATATTATCTGTTAATTGAACGGATGATATATTAATGGACAATTTAAAATTATCATTGTACTTTAATATGTTATTTTTAAATTGACGCATGGCTTCATTTAATACCCAATGACCAATTTCAATAATACTATTATTTTCTTCAGCAATTGGAATAAAAACCGAAGGACTAATAGGACCCAATTCTTTAGAATTCCAACGGAGCAAGACCTCAAATCCCCGGATTTCATTTTTATAACTATAATATTGAGGTTGGTAAACTAAATAAAGCTCCTTATTCGAAATCGCTTTTTTTAATTCATTTTCCAATTTCATTCGGGTAAGCAACTTTTCTTTAATATCATTAGAAAAAAAGGATATACTGTTCTTACCATTTTTTTTAGCATGCTGCATGGAAATATCTGCATGTTTTAAAATATCAGAAGCCGTTGGACCGTCTTCTGGATATAAAGCAACGCCAAAACTGGCCGTTAATAAAAATTCCTTATCTTCTATGAAAAAAACATCTGTAAGCTCTCTTCTGATTTCATTTAAATATTCTAAAATTTCTTCTTTGGATAAATCGCGTTGGATAATAATTGCAAATTCATCACCATCAGTCCGTCCAAATAAGTCCTCTTTATGGATTTTCTCTTTAATTCTCTCTGCAATTTTTTTAAGTAATAAATCTCCTACAAGATGTCCTGCTGTATCATTAACGGCAGTAAAATTATCTATGTCTAAAAATACTAATGCAAATTTTCCTTTATTCTTTGATAAATTTGAAGTTAATTTGCGAACCTTATGTATAATCACATTACGATTGGTAATGCCTGTTACAGAATCAAAATAAGCCAACTGATATAATTGTTTTTTGCGTCTTTCTCCTTCAACCAAACAATTATTAATTACCGTCAAAATTAAAAATATACCTAAAGCTGTAACGATTCCAGCAATAACGCCATCCGAATTTCTTTTAAATAAAGAGAAAAGCATCAAAATGAAATTAATTGCATTTAATAATAAAGCGATTGAATAACCTTTTTTGTTATTAAAGTAAAGTACTAAAAAAACCAGAATTAATAATTGTAATTGCGTAATAATACCATTTATAACAATAGGATTAAGATTATATGCAGTTAATTGGCTGAACATAGGGTGTGAGCTTAGAAATACAAGTAAAATCAAAGTAAAAAAATAAACTGTTACTAATAAAATCATAACGATTTTTTCTTCTATTTTTTTTAACAGCTTATCCATCTTATCCCCCATTATTCAATTTTATTCACCCTCAAAATTAAACCACCCACAGATAAATCGACCTAGTTCGATTTTTTGTATTATATTTTTACTTTGGTATATATTATTTTACAATATCATCCTCAATAATTCAATCTTTTAATAGTTTAAGAATAACTTTTAACAATTTTTTTAATTAAAAAACTCATGAATCTTTGAAAAGATTCATGAGTTTTAAGAAAAGTTTTTTATTCTCCAATGATTTTAACTAATACTCTTTTCGTTCTTTTTCCGTCAAATTCCCCATAAAAAATTTGCTCCCAGGGACCAAAGTCAAGTTTTCCATCGGTTATTGCTACAACAACTTCCCTGCCCATAATGGTTCTTTTAAGATGGGCATCTGCATTATCTTCAAAACCATTATGGTCATACTGGTCATAAGGCTTTTCTGGTGCTAATTTTTCGAGAAATCTTTCAAAATCTCTGTGAAGTCCTGGTTCATCGTCATTAATAAATACGCTGGCTGTTATATGCATAGCATTACAGAGCAAAAGTCCTTCTTTAATCCCACTTTCTCTTAAACATTCTTCTATTTGTGGGGTAATATTGATAAAAGCTCTTCTCGTAGGCGTATTAAAGTATAGTTCTTTTCTATAGGATTTCAAATTAATTTCCTCCTTTTTTTGCTTCGTAGGCTTTTTCAATCATTTTATCATATAAATCATACAAATATTGTGTTTTATTTTCAAGTAAATAATAATGACCGATATAAGGAATTAATAAAATAAAAAACAAGAGAAAAAGAATTAAAGTTGCAAGGGAAGAACTATAAAGATTTATCATCATACTCAAGATTGTTAAAAGAGAAAATAAGCAGGTTACAATTAAATGAACAAGACGCTCATGTTGGAAATATCCTATCCAGCGGGCAAAAAAATCAAGCTCTTTATCCCAATCTACCTTTTCTTCTGATGATAATAGCTTTTCTGCTAAAGCGACAATCGCTAATATTTTCTTACTCATAATTTTCCCCCATATATTGACCCCGTCAAATTAATCTTTTAATTTTCTTTTATTCTTTCGAATAATTGTTTACAGTCTTCTAAAGTAATTGTCATCAGTTCAGTGTCTGTAACAAAGCCGCTGCTAATCCTATTTGCCTGTATTGAAACAAGTTTTTCAAAAATATTTCTTACTTCCCGGCCATTACTGAAATGATAAGAAGGATCTATATTTGTTTCAGCTTTATGTTTTAAATCTTCAAAAACTTTTCTCATATACTCTCTTACTTCATTTAATAATATATAGCCATTTTTCTTCACAATCAGCTCAAAGATTTGCAAGAGCTCATCAGCGCTATAATCATCAAAATGAATATATTTATTAAATCTTGACCTAAGTCCTGGATTTGAGCTAAG
This sequence comes from Candidatus Epulonipiscium sp., assembly GCA_012521395.1. Taxonomy (GTDB): domain Bacteria; phylum Bacillota; class Clostridia; order Lachnospirales; family Defluviitaleaceae; genus JAAYML01. Next base: position 3,319 of record JAAYML010000031.1, read on the forward strand.
GAATTTTTCCATTGGATCAGGATAACCGGCAACAATTACAATTAACCTGTCTCTGTAATCTTCCATGGCTTTTAATAAAGTATCTATAGCTTCCTGACCATAATCCTGTTCTGAACTGCTTGCCAGAGTATAAGCCTCATCTATAAATAATACACCATCTAAAGCCTTCTCAATGACTTCTTTGGTTTTGATGGCAGTCTGACCAACATAACCACCAACTAAGCCGGAACGGTCAACTTCTATCAGATGCCCTTTGGTCAATACTCCAATTTCTTTATAAATAGCTGCTAAAATTCTTGCAACTGTCGTCTTACCTGTACCTGGATTTCCCGTAAAAACTAAGTGTAAAGACATATTAGGTACTGGAAGATTTCTTTCTTTTCTTAGTTTTTGCACCCTAATAAAGTTAACTAAGGTACGAACATCTTGCTTTACCTTTTGCAGACCAATTAATGCATTTAATTCATCAAAATAGTTTTCGAGACTCTTTTCATTTGTTTTTCCCTTCAAATAATATTCCCCGTTTTCTAATGGTCGGATTTTTTTCTCATTTAAAAGCCTTTCAATTTTCATAAAATAATCTGTAATAAAATCCATCTCAACATAGTCAATTTTGTGGTCAATGGATAAGAAAGATAACGCAAAAAAGTTATAGTGGGAAAATAAAATTCTTGAATCATTTGTACCAGCCTCTACATCTTTATTCAAACATAATTCAAAGTAATAAGGGATATCTCCTATATACTTTTTACTCCAATCCATAAGAACACTATTAACAAATGTCTCAAACTCTTCTTTTGTATATTTAAAACCAAATACTTCATTAAATAACCTGACATGACTAAAACAAACTTCTCTGTTACTTGCTATAACCTGAATAATAATGATACCAATATGCTGGACAATTTCTTTAAATATATTCAAGCCTTGTAGTTGATTTTGATCCTTGTAATAATGTTCAAGATAAGCTGCAATTTTATTACATTCTTTCAGACGGGCTTTTAATTCTTTTACCAGTTCATAAATGCTGCTGGCTTCTTCGTCCAATACAGGCCCTTCACAGGGTTCTGAAGATACCGGCTTGCCATTTTCAATCGTAATTTTCATCCATCTGTCACTTATTTTTTCATATCGAATACCCTTCCAAAATTTATTATTATTAAACTCTCCTTCTTCGATTACATTTGAAATATCAAAATATTTGCCTTGTCCATGATACATTTTATTTTTAAAATTCCCTTTATACCAGGAACCATTTTTCCATGTCATAATACCATATCCATTGGGCAAACCATCTTTAAAACTACCCTCATACCTTGCTCCTGTCTCATAAGTCATGATACCATTACCACAAGGTAAGCCTTCTTTCCATTCACCCGTATAAGCATCACCATTTTTCCATATCATAATGCCATTTCCGTGTGGTGTATCATCTACAATTTCCCCATTATATTTATCATTATTTACATAAGTAATTTTTCCTTTACCTTTTACAATTTTCCCATGTTCACAGATACATTCCCCTACAAAGCGGAACTTATTGGGTATTAAAACTTCTCCCCTGGCATAACCATTTTCTCTTATCCCTAAACATTTAAAACGAACACCATTCTTAAACAAAATATCAGCAGAAATAATTAAATTCTTGTCCTTATCCATTTTTACTTCTATTAATTGATTGCAACTGGAACAAAAAATGATGCCTATTTTTTTTAAACTCAAACGATAATTACATTTGGGACAGACAATGTAATCATTCAAAACAAGCCCATTTTGCATAGTCATTTCCTCCTATAAAAGGGTCTTTATGAAAAACATAATTATTTACCAATATTCATACTTATGGAAACTTGCTTTTTATTATAACATATATCATAAAAATTATTAATGGATTTCAGCTTTTTTTGCTTTTTTAAAATATTAAAATAATTTATAACTTTAACTACAAAATTGTTACATTTTTTATCAATTCATGTTATAATATTTTATATTTTTATCATCAATTCTTAATAATTAAAAAGTAATTTTTAAGGTGATAACCAATGAAAAGAAATAAAAAACGTAAACACCTGCTTTCAAACCGTTTTACAATTATGATTGTCCCGAATAGCTCAAAAAAAGTCATCAAGCTGTCTTTACCCCACTGGATGTCAAATATACTCGTATCATTCTTTTTCATTCTTATTCTTGCTCTTTGTTCTTCCATAGGCTATCTTTTTTATCAACAAAGTCAAATTGCCCACTATACCAACATCATCGAAGAGCAAAAAGCCGAAATAGCTGCCCTAATGAAAAAAAACGAAAATTACCTTGCTGAATTAACTTCTTTACAAGATAAGACCGAAGAAGTTATCAACCAATTGGAAACCCTTAATCATTTTAAAAAAATGATTTATGAAAAAGTCAATAAATCCACCAATAATACGATGCAGGAAAGCTTAAGCAAAATAGAATACTATGAATACTCCCCTTATGAAAGCTCTGGTGGAATGATTTCCTATCAGGGAGGCGGCGAAACTTTTGATTTCGATGAAATTGCAAAAAACCTTAAGGAAACTGTTGATTCAAGTAAATATAAAGTAGACACTGAATTTAAAGAACTTAAAGATTTAGATCAATTTATTGAAGAAATTACCCCTTATTTGGAAGCTTATCCTTCTATTCTTCCAGCTAAAGGGAGGATAACTTCAGAAATGGGTTGGAGGAGAAATCCCTTTAGTTCTTCCAGAAGTGAATTTCATGCCGGAATTGATATTGCTGCCGATATTGGCACAGACGTTGTTGCTACAGGAAACGGTACCGTCATATATGCTGCTTATAAAAATGGTTATGGTTATTTAGTCATTATTGATCATGGCTTTGGAATACATACATACTATGCCCACAATTCTTCCCTCTTAGTGGAAGAAGGAGATAACGTTAAACGCGGTGATATCATTGCTAAATCTGGTTCAACCGGATATAGCACCGGTCCTCATGTTCATTATGAAATTCGTTTAAATAATGTCCCTCAAGATCCTTTAGAATATATCATAAATCATTAGGAGGAATTTCTATGAAAAAGACTGGACAAAAAAAATTTGACAATTATTCAACCATCATTGGAGAAAATACAATTTTAGAATCTGAATATCTAAAAAGTAATGAAACAGTCCGTATTGATGGTAAATATAAAGGAGAAATTATATTAGAAAGTGATTTAGTTATAGGAGAAAAAGGACTTGTCGAAGGTTCTGTGAAAGCAAATAACATTGAAATAAGCGGAACAGTTGTAGGAGATATCAATTCAAAAGAGTTAGTATATCTGACAGCCACTGCAAAAGTTAAAGGTAATATTAGCTGTAATAACTTAGTCATCGACGACGGTGCAAAAATATCAGGTTTTTGTAATTCAGGAAACTTATCAAATAGTTCTGATGCAATCACTGTAAATGATAATCAGGAAACAAAATCAAAAAAGAATAAAGCTGTATAATTTTTTTTCAAAGAAAAAACCTTCTACTATTAGTAGAAGGTTAAATCGTCTTATAAAAGAATATGAGTCCCAACATAACAAAATCACGATCAATTTTCTCTCTCTAAGTTTTTGTCCCCATCCAAATCAGTAAAAAATCTTTTTACATACCCCAAATTCACCATATACAGCAACCACCATCTATATAATAACATGCTTCAATATAAAAATATAAAAATAATCTATAAAAGACAAAAAAAATAATTTGAAAGGTAAAATATTCATTTAAACGGTCAAGAAATGTTTAATTTTTTCTTAAATTCTTTCATATGCCTTCTACTAATTGGTATTTCATCCTCTAAACCTCTTACTTTAATAATATACGTATTATTAAACCAAGGTATGACTTCACTAATTGCATTTAAATTAACTAAGAAACTTCTGTGGCATCTAAAAAAGCCATCCCGCCTTAAAATTTCCTCTAAATAAATGAGTTTCCCGTCCGAAACATACCTTTCGTTTTCTGTAACAATAATGCTTTTACCATCTTCCATGGTGCAATATAATATATCTTCAGGATTTAATAACAATATTCGGTTATTTTTCCAAACGGGCAACTTGTTGATTGGTCTTAACTCTTGCATCTCGAGTATTTTTTGAATGACCTTCTGACTGTTTTCTTTTTTCTGCTGCTTGCTTATATTTTTTAAACGCTTGACGGTTTGATCGATTCTTTTTTCATCATAAGGCTTTAAAATGTAATCTACGGCATTTACCTCAAAAGCTTTAAGAGCATATTCATCAAAAGCTGTTACAAAAACAATGATGGTATCTATTTCTGCATTGGTTATTTCTCTTGCAATAGTAAAACCATTGATCTCCGGCATTTCGATATCTAAAAATACAACATCGGGTTTTTCCTTAAGGATATGCTCCAAGGCTTCGGCAGGATTTGTAAAAGTACCTGATATTTCGATAAAACTATATTTATTAATAATATAGCTTAGCTCCTCTAATGCCGGTTTTTCATCATCCACTAATACTATTCTCAAAAAGTTCACCCCGCTCTTTAGGTATTTTAGGTATCTTGATGGTTATTTTTGTTCCTTTTCCAATCTCGCTTTCGATTTCTGGCTTTCTGCCATAAATACATTGAAGGCGGTTAATAACATTTGTCAGACCAACCCCCTGATTACTATACTTATTATTCAGCAATGCATGGATTTGAGTTTTACTCATTCCAACGCCTGTGTCTTCAACGATAATGACTGCCTCATCATCTTCAGAAAAAGCTGAAATTTTTACCGTACCTCCTTCAATATTAGAAAGAATACCATGTTTAATTGCATTTTCCACCAGAGGCTGTAAAATAAGCGGTGGTATAAAGATATCCATGTCCGCCTTTATATCATAAGCAACATTCAGTCGTTCAGAAAAACGGGCCTGCTCTATGGATAAATAAGCCTGAACTGATTCTATTTCTTTTGACAAAGGAATAAACTCCCCTTGATTTTTAAAACTATTTCTTAAGTAATTGCTCAAATTTAAGATTAATTCTCTTGCTTTATTGGGATTTGTCCGGCAAAAAACTGCTATTGTATTTAATGCATTAAATATGAAATGCGGTTGTATTTGCGCTTGCAAAGCCTTGATTTCTGACTCGATTAATAATTCTTTTTGATAGTCAATTTGGCTTAATTCCAATTGAGTTGAAAATAAATGACCTAAACCTTTGGCTAATTCAATATCAGAAGGATTAATACTGTTTCCTGAACTTTTATATATTTTAAGACTTCCTATAATGTTATCCTGCATTTTTAAGGGTACAACAATGACTGATTTTAACGGACAATCTTCATTGCTGCAATTAATTTCACACTTTTCCTGGGCAACCATAAACAAGCCTCTGCTCAAAACATCTCTTGTAATTTTTGTGTCTATAGGATCATTTTTTTTGTGATGATCCGAACCTAAACCTACATGAACCAATATTTTGTTCGTATCTGTTATAGCAACTGCAGAAGCATCGGTCATGGAATATATAATATTGGCTGTATTTAAAGCAGATTGTTCTGTCAGACCTTTTCTTAAATAAGGCAAGGTCTGGGTAGCAATATTTAATGCCAACTGGGCCTTTTCACTGCCTGCTTTTTCTTGCTCACCAAAAAATTGCTCAATTATCATAAGAATCATAGTAATTCCCAACACATTAATGAGGGTCATTGAAAAGAATAAAATCTTCACAACTTGCAGGGCTTTATCGAAAGGTTTTGAAATTAATAAAATTAACAACAATTGTAAGCATTCCACAATAATTGCTAAAACAAGTCCGTAAGGCCATTTTTTCTGTTTTTCATCAATATACTTTTTAGAAATTCCAGCAATAACTCCAGCTAAAATTGTAGATATTCCACAAGCGATGGCAGTGAACCTGCCTTCAGGTATAAGCATCCGGTGAATCCCGGCAATTAAACCTGCTCCCGTTCCTACCAAAGGCCCACCCAGAATACCTGCTAAAAGTATACTGATTGAACGGGAATTGGCTAAGGTATTTTCAATAGGTATACCCCAATAAGTTGCCAATATTCCAATACAACCGAAGGCAATAGAAAAGAAAATTTTATCCGCCATATTTATTTTTTTCTTCAAAAAATATCTTTGAAACAAACTTGATTTTGTGAGGAAAAATGCAAAAAATACAACAATGCTTAACTTATTCAATAATTCTTGCAATAGTTCTATCAACATTTCATCCCCTACTATTTCTAATAAAAATAGTTTTATTGTTAATATGACAAATCTATTTTTTATATTAATTCAGAATATATATTTAAATTTATCATATTTTTTGATATATTTCTATTAAATTTTTAAAATTTTAATAGTTATTTGAAATGAAATGGATACGTTTTTAAAATTAAAATTTTTAGTAGTTTAAAAAATTTTTTAATGCTAAAATACAAAAATGTAAAGAAATAAAAGGTGTATTTTTGCAATAAATATGGTATAATTATATCAAGAAAAGCTTTATTTTTTGCGTTTGAAAGGGCTCTTATAAAGAATGGAGGTCATCATGAAGAGTTCATTTTATGTAATTAATCCTTCCCAGCTGGTAAAAGAAGTAAAAAGCACAATGGCCATAGAAGGCTTTTATTTAGATAAACAAGAAATTGATATGCTTAAAAAATGTGCCTATGGACAAGTGTCTTCTTCTCATTTAGTTAAGTGTCTGGTTAAAAAATATACAAAAAAATAAAAGGTACAACGGTGGTTATTATGTTAAATTCTTATTATGAGTTTGCTTGGGATATCAATTATTGTTATCCCAATTCTTTTGTTTTAAGGAATAAATTAAACATTAAAAATAAAGAGGAGCTTGAAAAAGCAGAACGCCAAATTACATCCATTAAAATTTTAGATTTAAAAATGAATCCTTTAAAAGGAAATTTAGATTTTGACCATTTGTTGTCTATTCACAAATACATTTTTATAGACATTTATCCATGGGCAGGTATGACACGGACTGTTAATATTTCAAAAGGAAATCCTTTTTGTGATTTTAAATATATCAATGATGTGGCCTCAGAATTGTTTGCCCAACTTCATAGAGAGCACTATCTTATTGGTTTAAATCAAAAGCAGGTCATTGAGCGATTAGCCTATTATCTTGGAGAGTTAAATGCCATCCATCCTTTCAGAGAAGGAAATGGCAGAACCCAAAGACTCTTTATTGAATATTTGGGACTGGTTGCAGGTTATCATGTAAATTTTACTAAGATTTCTTCCCAGGAAATGATTGATGCCAGCGTTGATTCTTTTCTTAAAAAGTATGATAAAATGAATAAATTGTTTGAAAAAGCCGTTACTCCCATATCAATAGAAAAACAAGAAGAATTTATCAACTTATTAGCTACAAAAAGCAGTGAGTACAAAAAAATATTTTATATTTGGAAAGAACAAATCAATCAATAAGGGGCTGTCACTTTTATTAATACGTGCACAGCCCCTTAAAATTTTCTTATTCCTCTGAATCCGGAATAATATATTCTATATCCGGAATATTAACTTTATTCTCTTCAAAAGATTTAAAAGAATTTACCCATGGAGGTCTGAATTCTGCCTCATTTCCTATTGAATCCGGATCTACCTTTTCAAATTCCCATTCGCCATCCACAACCTTTTTGACACCAATAATATCATGCCATTCTTCGTCTGTTAATGGTTTATCGCTTAAGAACTCATAATAACTGTATACAGCTCCTCTTGCTAAATATATCTTTCCATTATCATAAATAGCTACGATAATGTCATTTGGTAAACCTGTACCTATTTCAACAAACATACCAACATCGGCTAAACCAGCAACATCCGAAACAACTGCAGGACTTAATGGTTGGTTATATTGATTGGATAACTGATCATCTATCCATTCCAGTCTGCCACCAATATATTTCAAAGCTTCATACTCCTCTTCAGAAAGCGGTTTATTCTCCAGTTCTTTAACAGAACAAACCCTGAATAATTCATAGAGGTCTTCTATATTTTTCAAAACATCTGCTGAGTTTTCTGATAGTAAGCCCCTCTTTTCCAGATTAACCTTCGAATATCTGACTAACCATAACAATCTGTCATATACTTCCACAGCTGGTTCTACATAATGAGGATACTTTTCCTGGAGTTCTCCCCCGCCGCCCATTTCAGCAACTGGTGACTTTGAATAAAGAACGGTATCATGCTTTAATTCTGCATAACTTCCTAAAGCACTGGAAATCGTTTTATCCTCCCATGCCTGATTTTGCATAAAGACAGGATAACCTTCTTTTTTATAATCTTTTGTCCAAAGGGATTCTAAAACCCATAACCAGCCATTATAAAGATTCTTTTGCCAATCTTCTAATTTAAGTGCCTTAACCTTATTCTTTAACTCAGTTAACTTACTGCTGTATTCTTTTTCATCTAAATCATTCAGACAGTATTGTTTCGCTAAAGCCTCTGCCCTTTCACTTCCAAAAGCACCTGCAACATCTAAGCCTGTTGGAACTGGTCTTATAATGGGGAACATCAGCTCTTGCATAATATTAGCATCTAAAGTATATCTTTGACCCATGAATCTGAATTGCTTGTCTGAAGGTGTGTCTACTTTACCCGTTACTAATTTATATTCTATTTGCGGTGATGGCAATTTTTCGATTTCTTCTGCTAATTTCTTTTTGTATTTTTTATCTGTAATCTTTTCAAGATTAACATCATCGCCATAAACATTAACCAATAATTCTTTGATTTCAAGGATTCCTATATCATCCGACTGACCGATAAATAAATTGGTTGGAGAATATATTTTATCCCAAAGAGCAATGTCATTACTACCATCGTTATCAAGTAATAAAATATAAGTTATGGCTAAAGCTTTTTGTGCGGATTCATAATCGATTTTTCCATTTTCATCAACAAGCGGATAAGCACCTATACCATACCAAATCATCGTTTTAAAATAAGGCTCTAATATTTCATCTCCTGTATAATGTCCTCTGACAGTAAATTCTTCATAGTTCAAATCATAATCCAGTAAAGGAGACTTTATATATCCTTTAGCCGCATCAATAAGACTTATTTCTTCTTCTGCAACAGGAAGCAACTCCTCTGGTATATCTCCGTAACTATTATTTATAAGCTTGTTTGCGACAGAAAAATATACCATAATATTTTCTAAAAGTTCTTTTGTGTCTTTGCTTGTTTCTTCTTTATATAAAGCTATACTTTTATTAAGCATATTTTCAGTCAGTTCCTGCAAAGCTGTATATAGATGCTCTTTTTCGATACTTTTTAAAGTTTCATCATAAAACTTATGATAAATATGAAGAGCAACGTCAACCGTAATAAAGTTGGGTACATTTTTATATTCATTTTCTTCATAAATATCATACATCTTTAAATAGTAGTGAGCCTTATTACGATTAGGATTTAAAACTATAAATCCGTTATTGACCAGCATATTAATTTGCTCTTGTGTCAGGCCTTCAAATTGTTCCGCATTTTCAACATTGCTCAGATCAGGATTTAGGCTATATTGGGGAATAGAAGGCTTATACGAAGTCTCTGTGAAGGGAACTGTTTCATTGTTATAAGCCGAAGTATCTGCATGCTTTAACAGATATTTCCCAGAAATACTCTTCCCTGAATTTGCACCCGCTGACATTCCTGTACGAGAACTGCTGCAAGCGGTTAATAAAATAGTCATTAATAAAAAAACAGCTATGATTTTCTTTGACATTCAAATTCACCTCTCCTTTAATAAATAAACACCGCTTTCACTTTTATCTGCCGATAATTCCAAATAACCCTGATCCGTTTTAATAAGAAGCTTCCCATCAATTATTTCAGTTTCCACAAACTCAATATTTTTATATACGCTGCTTTCAGCATACAAAATAAAACCAAATCCAAACCAATAATATACGGATATAATATTTTTATCTTCTTCAAGCTCTTCTATAACGATTAATTCATCACTCCCATTATCATTTAAATCTCCAAAACAAATATCTTTAAAAGGCGCTCTCAGTTTCGAACCAGTCCACTTTTTCACAAGTTTATTATCCCTATAATTAAAAAAGAATGGTCTGTTTTCTAATCCCGGATAATAAACGGTCTCTTTATATGTACCAATAAAAATCTCTGGTTCACTGTCATTGTCAATATTACATATTTTAATGGTCCAGGGATTAATGGCAGTTAAGTTATTACGATATTTCTCTGTTAATTTTATTTTGCCTGGCAAAAATTCAGTCTCATATATAATCAGGTTATCCCCGTATTCAGAGTCCTTTTTGCCTTCAATGATTAAAATATCTTCTTTCATATTATTGTCAATATCCGCTGCTGTCATATCGATAATCACTTTATCTGTTTCAGTTACAAGATAATATTTTTCCCCTTTGTATTTGATATAACCCCCCTTAGGATAGCATTTAATAGAATCTTGCTTATCGTTTAAAAAAATTAAAAACGATGAAGCAGATGCATTCTGAAAGCATAAACCCAGTGAAAAACTTATAACTACCAAAAAAAAGACAGTAAATATCATTTTTTTATTCAAAAATTTCTTTTGCAAAATCTGTTCACCCTAATTTTTTATTTTGGCTTTTAATAAGCTTTATTAAAAACTTCATTTTTAATTTTATCAGACGAAAAATGAAGCGCAATATATATTAATGAAATTTAATAATATCTAATAAATACTTAATATTCCTGCTAAAAAAATTAATTTTCATGTTAAAAAAATTAATATTTCCTGTTAAAAGCAATTATAGCTTTATCCGCTAAAAGCAACAAATTTTAATTGTGTTTTTTGAATGGCTTCTGCAAATATTAATATTGTATCAACATATTCCTATGAAAGAAGGGTTAATATGTCAAATATCTTAAGTCGGGAAGAACTTTTTTTTGAATTGGATAACTTAAGAGATTTAATTCAGAACTTTGATTACTCAGAATTAGAGAATGTTACATTTCTTAATCTGGAATCCTTATTTACTTACATTGCCGAAGTTGAAGATAATCCTTTTCAAAGACAATATGAAGCTTTGGAAGCTGCTTTAGATAAATTAGAACCCTTTATTCCTTTCACTTCAAGGGAAAGGGCACGAGAATTTCTTATAAAAATGAATCAGGTTGAAACAAATGAAGAAATCGAATGGTTGAAAGAAGAATTTAGTAATAAAGTAAGAAACGATTTTGTAAATATGATAAGACTGATTGATTCAGAAGAAGAATGGCTGCATCTTAAAGAAATATGTGAAATATTAAGACAAAGTAAGGAGTATTATCATACCCTGATTTAAAAATTATATATTGCATTTATACAACTTTTTCAGCCATTTGGGTATTAAATAAAGTTGGATCACAGTAAATATTATATCGCAATACATTTTTAATTTTTCTTTCTTACCTTTTATAAAACCTCTTTTTATCTCTTTGGGAATATGATATAAATTTGGCATAAATACCTTTTTAACATAATAACCTTTTTTCCTGAAATAATTTGTTAGATATATTTCAATCCCATATGCTATTGTCTCATCAAAATCAATATTTTCTATTATAGCTCTTTTTATTAATCTTTGCCCCGACAGAAACGGGGCAATTTTATGTGAAATATCTGTTATTAAATTTCCTTTAGTAAATAATCCGATAACCATATCTGCATCTTGTTTCTTAGCACAATCAATCATTGCTTGTATATGCTCTCTGGATAAACCCATCAAATCTGCATCTAAAAATAATATCCATTCGCCTTTGCTGCCAATTAAACCTTTCTTCATCGCTCCGGCTTTACCGATATTTTGGGCAATATCAATGACCTTAACGGGATATTTTTTGGCTTCTTCTGAGGTCCCGTCATCAGAACCATCATTAACAACAATTATTTCATTAATACATTCAAGATCAATTAATGAAGACAGGACTTTTCCTATTCTCCCTTCTTCATTATACGCTGGTATAATCACAGAAATATCCATAAGACTCTCCTCGATGTTTATCTAAGTCTTATAAATTATTGTTTCCTTTTTGAAAAAAATTTATTTACAGGAAGTTGAAATTTTAACTCTCGTAAATAATATGGACTTTTTAATATTGATTTTTTTATTAGATAGGTTTACCATAATAGATAATATCTTTTGAATGGAGCTTAATTATGAATTGGGATGGCATTGCCTATCATTCCTTGAACTATCATCTTCGAAAAAAATTTAATGAAAAAGTTTTTAAAATATCTTTAGATGGCGGATTTACATGTCCCAACAGAGATGGAAGCATATCCGATAATGGTTGTATTTTTTGCAGTGGCCGGGGTTCCGGAGACTTCATCCCTGCTGCAGATTTATCTCTTTTTGAGCAATTTATGAAAGGTAAAGAGTTATTAGAAAAAAAATGGCCTGCTGGAAAATATATAGCATATTTTCAAGCCTTCACAAATACATATGCTCCTGTTGATATCCTGAGAAAAAAATACGAAGAAGCTTTATCTTTCCCTGGTGTAGTCGGCTTGGCTATTGCCACCCGTCCGGACTGTCTGGAGCATGATGTCCTTGACTTATTGGATGAAATTAATAAAAAGACTTATTTGTGGGTAGAATTAGGACTCCAAACCATTCATGAAAAAACTGCTTCACTTATTCATAGAGGCTATTCTCTTTCATGTTTTAATGAAGCCGTATATAATTTAAATGAAAGAAAAATTGAAAGTGTTGTTCATTTAATTTTAGGACTTCCTGGAGAAAACAAAGAAGATATGCTTTCTTCTGTAAAGTATATTTCCATGCAGCCAGTTCAAGGAGTTAAACTTCATCTTCTTCATATTTTAAAAAATACTCCCTTGTACCAAATGTATCTGAAAAATCCTTTTAAAGTCTTGGAAAAAGATGAATACATCGACCTTATCATCGATTGTCTGGAACTGCTTCCTCCTGATATGGTCATTCACCGCTTAACAGGAGACGGTTCTAAAGATTTACTTATAGCACCCTTGTGGAGCAAAAATAAAAAAGCCGTCTTAAACGGCATTCATAAAAGACTCAAAGAAAGAAATACCTGGCAAGGAAAGTTTTACAGAAATCATATTTAATATAGAAAATAGTGGGAGGATAAAATATGTTTGATTCAACAAGAGAATTAACTACAAATAAGTTAATTTTATTGTATCTTCTGCACAAGATCCAAATCCCTATATCCCATGCCCAAATTACGGATTTTATTATGGAAAAAGGATATATTGATTATTTTTCCTTACAGCAATACTTAACAGAATTATCGGTCAGCAATCTGATAATAAAAGAACAAGATAATCATACAACAAGATATACCATTGCAGACAAAGGAATCAATACCCTGGAATATTTCAGCAACCGAATTCCTGCAAGTATTAAGTCAGAAATAGATGGTTACATTCAAAAAAACCGCCGTCGTCTGAAGAATGAACTGGAAGTATCCGCTGAATACTTTCCAAATGCCAGTAATGAATATATTGTAAAATGTACTATTAAAGAAGATGAAAGATCATTGATCCATTTAGAAATTAATACAGCTTCAAAAGAGCAAGCCAAAAACATTTGTTCCAATTGGGAAAATAATGCCCAGGCTTTATATCAATCTATCCTGGCTTCTCTGACTAATCCAACAGGCCAGCAATGAATCCTTAATCAAGAATGCCTCTTTTTTGTGCTTCTTCTGTGTATAATCTATATTTTTCGCGGGCAAGAGAATGTGCAAGTTTTGCCATCCTTTTATTCATATATGCCATTGGTCCTTTTTCATTAGCAGATTCTTCTAACCAATTCTTTGTATCTTCAAGCTCTTTTCTTAACAATTCAATCTGTTTTAATAATTCCTCATCTTCTAATTCCCTATAATTAGGTATCCATTGGCGTTCAAATTTCATTTTAACCCCCCTCCCGACGATAAGAAAGATTCAAACCTCTTTCTTATAATTGATTCCATTTTTATAACCAATATCCTAAATATATCCTATTTCTATTATGACCATATTAATACAATATTAAGTTTGTGTTACAAAAAAAAGAACGCAATATATGCGTTCTTCTAAATCTTCTTCTAATTAATTAGAATTCATAATCAACTCAATTAATTTTCCTTGCCGTTTAGCGTTTTTTATAATTTTTTCGTCAATAACATCCCCAGCCTTAGCAATGATTTCCCCATGTTCATTACGGATGTCTTTTGTCACTCTTTTACCCGTTAAATATTTTGTTTGTTTCTTTTCGAAAACACTATCCTTTTTTGAAAATTCCATACCCAGTTCATCATATCCAGCACCAGAATCTGCTGCCTGAATATCTTTTAAGACCTTATCAATTAATTCTTGTTCGGAATTCTTTTCTGCACCAATGTCATCAAAGAAACTTCCGAAACTACTAGCATAATCATCATTAATATCGTCTTCCTCATTTTCATCATTCATCAGTAAACTATATGAAGCGTTATCAGCATCTTCGGTGTCTTCCAGACTTTTTTCTCCATCAAAACTAAGCTCAAAATCATTACTGTCAAAATCAAGTAAACTATCACTTAATTTATTATTTGCTGATTTTTCTTCATCTGCAAATAATAAATTACTTGCTTTAACTTCTTCGTCATCATCATC
>JAAYML010000032.1 GCA_012521395.1 Candidatus Epulonipiscium sp.
CGGCAATGCTTGATCGATTAGACGAACTCAAACCTTACGTCGATGAATACAAGCAGATTGATAATGAGCTTAAAAAGATCCTAGAAGGCAAAGAAAAGCTACTTGTGGGCAACTGGATGATCACGGGCAAATGGATCGAGAAGAAAAGCTACGATATACCAGCTGAAATTAAAGAAAAATTTGTAACTGTGACAAGGTACTGGAAGCGGAACATAGAGAAAATAAGTGTCGAGTAACAATCAGCGGGGCGCTTCGTGCGCCCCTGCTGACATTTTGGCATAATACAAAGATGAGTTGCTTTGTCAACTACCCCACCCTATAGAGGGTGGAGCTTGTAAAAGCTCAAGTTGACTACCCTAAGTCCTTCGAGGACTACGTTATATAGGTCATAACACCTACGGGCGTTTCTCCTATGTTGTAAGCAAAATACGCTATAATAGATTAAGGGAAGAACGAGGTGAGATTATGAAAAGAAATCCATTTGTTGCTCCTGTGTTGAAGTGGGCAGGAGGGAAGCGGCAATTACTAAAAGACATAAAGAAGCATATACCAGAGAAATTTTCAACTTATTATGAGCCCTTTTTAGGTGGTGGGGCTGTTTTATTTGAACTACAACTTAGTGAGGCTGTAGTGAATGATATAAATGAGGAATTGATGAATGTTTATTTAGTAATTCGGGATCATGTTGAAGAACTCATTGAAGAATTAAAAAAGCACGAAAGAAAAAATAGTGAAGAATATTATTATGAAATAAGAGAACTAGATAGAGACAAGAGAAAGTATGAGCAATTAAGTAACATAGAAAAAGCTGCGAGAATAATTTATTTAAACAAAACATGTTATAACGGTTTGTTTCGTGTAAATTCACAAGGTCAGTTTAATGTTTCTTATGGGAGATATAAAAATCCAGATATTGTGAATGAAGTTACATTAAGAGCAGTAAGTAATTATTTTAATAAAGCTAAAATAACTTTTAAATGCGGAGATTTTGTAGAAGCAGTTAAGGGGGCAAGAGAGGATAGTTTTGTGTATTTTGATCCGCCTTATGATCCCGTTAGTGATACAAGTAGTTTTACAGAATATAATATAAATGGGTTTGACAAGGAGGATCAGTTAAGGCTTAAGGAATTATGTGATAAATTAAATAAAAAAGGTGTAAAGTTTCTACTTTCAAACTCAGCAACAGATTTTATTTTGGACCTGTATAAAGATTATAATATAACAATAGTCCAAGCTAATAGGGCAATTAATTCAAAAGCGGACAAAAGAGGAAAAGTTGATGAAGTGCTGGTGAAGAATTATGAGTGAGACAAAGAATGATATTGCATGGGAACGAATTTTTAAGAAATATAGAATATTAGAGAAAATAAAGAAAAATGGGGCTTTTGAAATAACGTCAGGGCAAATAAATGAGTTTAGAGAAGCAAGGTTAATGACAAAATTTGATCACCGAAAAAATTTACCGAAGATTTTTGAAGAAAATAATCTTTCTATTCTTCCTATTACTAGAGGTAGTTATTTAATTGCGCAGTTTAAGGCTTATCATAGGCTTGAGGAAAAAGAAACAGAAATAATCAAGATTCCATTTCCTACTTATATTGAAAGTATTGATTATGAAAACATAACAAGCGAGGCTGCGGCTTTAAACTGTGCGTATGTTTCAGGTATATTGGCTGATTTTATTGAGGATGAAGAAATAGTTCCAACAGTTACAGGTCGAATGAGTTCTGATGCGTTTTGTTTTTATATTAATACTTATTCGGGGTCTAAGTTTAAAGTTAATGTTACTAATGCTCAAATTGAGATAGATGGTGGATATGAAGGGCTGGGAACCTTTTCTTTAATTGAAGCGAAAAACTCGTTATCAGATGATTTTATAATACGACAAATATATTACCCTTATAGGTTATGGCATGATAAAATTAACAAAAAAGTTAAGCCAATATTTATGACTTACTCTAACGGTATTTTTACTTTTTATGAGTATGAGTTTCAAGACCCTGAAGATTATAATTCTCTTACTTTAGTAAAACAAAAAAAATATAGCATAGAGGAAACAGAGATTGGGCTTGATGACATAATAGAGATCTACAAAAGGACAAAAATTATAAATGAACCAGAAGTTCCATTTCCACAAGCAGATTCATTTGAAAGGATAATTAATCTTTGCGAGCTTTTAAATGAATCAGAGTTGACTAGAGATGAAATAACAACAAACTATGATTTTGACTCTAGGCAAACGAATTATTATACAGATGCAGCTAGATACTTGGGATTAGTACATAAGCGTAAAGAAGGTAGAGAGGTAATATTTTCGTTGACAGAAGAGGGGGAAAAATTATTTAAACTGAAATATAAGCCAAGACAATTAAAATTTGTTGAATTAATTTTGTCCCACAAAGTTTTTAGAGAAGTTTTTGAATTGTGTCTGAAAAATGGAAAAATGCCAGATAAACATGAAGTAGTGAAGATTATGAGATACAGCAATTTGTATAAAATAGAATCCGAGAAAACATTTTATAGGCGTGCTCAAACTATAATGAGTTGGATTAAATGGATA
>JAAYML010000003.1 GCA_012521395.1 Candidatus Epulonipiscium sp.
CCTTGAAACGCGATTTGTAGAAGCTGCGAAGGATACCATTGGTAAAGATGTGAGAACCATAGCGCCTGCTAATAAAGCAGCTAACTTTCTTCTCATTTTTTTTCCTCCCTTAATTTTTTTTTTAGAGATTTGGTAAATCATTCTAATCTCTAGTTTACAGAAATGATTATAGCACCGCAAATTTTGCCAGTCAACTAAATTAATAGATATGTAATAATAATGTAATATTGTCCATTATTCTTGTAATATTGTTAAACTGGCAAAAGATGCTCGCGGAGACTATTATAATATGGAATTATTTTCTTTGCAAGTTTTTTTTGCTTTGTAACAGTTCCGTAACAATGCAACAATAAAAAGACCGCTGATACGGTCCTTTATCATGCAAGTTCTTATGTTTTCTTACGCTAATTCATTAATTTTTTCTATTAAAGTTTCTTTGCTGACGGCATTAGGTATTTTTTCTACCACTTCTCCATTTTTAAAGAAAATAAAAGTCGGTACACTCATAATTCTGTATTTGGCTGCTAAGTCTCTTGCCTGGTCAACATCTATTTTATATACTTTTGCTTTTCCTTTCATTTCTTCTGATACCTGATCAACGATTGGCGCCATCATTTTACAGGGTCCGCACCAGGTAGCAAAAAAGTCGACCAAAACCAATTCTGAGGCTTCTAATACTTCTGTTTGAAATTCTTGAGCATTTAATTCTTTTGCCATATGAATTCTCCTTTCATTCAGGAATATTAAATATTTGTTAGTATCCTTTATTTTGCTGCAGGGCCCAGATGCAGGTCTGCTTGCTTACAGTATAAGTATGCCTGAAAATATTTATATTATAAGTAAAGTATATTGCCTGTTTAATATTTATGCAAGAAATTATAATGGTTTATTTATTCTTCATATGTAATAATTTCAATCTTTTTAATGATGACAGGATTTTTGGGTATACCTGAATTGGGGTCAGCCATCTCTACAGCAGCAATTTTATCGACTACCTCCATGCCCTCAAAAACCTGGCCAAAAACCGTATGGTTAAAGTCCAGCCAGGGTGTACCTCCTTTTTTTCTGTATAAATGGATGATTTCTTCTGGATAACCCGCTAATTTCATCTGTTGCAAAAGTTCTTCTTCCACTACAGGCTTTTGAACAATAAAGAACTGACTTCCATTCGTATTGGGGCCGCTATTTGCCATGGCAACTGCCCCTCTGTAATGTAGAACTTCTGTGCTGAATTCATCTTCAAAAGGTTGTCCCCAGATACTCTCTCCTCCAGTTCCATCACCATTGGGATCTCCCCCTTGAATCATAAAATCATTAATAATCCTGTGAAATGTTAAGCCATCATAATAGCCATTTTTTGCATGCGTTTTAAAATTTTCTACCGCTTTAGGCGCATATTCAGGAAAAAAACGAATTTTAATAACACCCATATCCGTTGTTAAAACAGCAATTTCTTCTCCTTTTTCGGGTAGCTTAAATTGAGGGCTGGCTGCTTCTTCACCAGAATTACAGCCTGTTAAAATGAGGCTTAGTAAAGTTAAAAAAGATAAAAATCTGATTACTTTTCTCAATGAATTTCTTCCTTTCTTTCTAAAATCCTCCTATGCTCAAACATTATACCACAGATCAAGAAAAGATATAGCCATTTTAATGAATTACTTTTATATTTTTTCAAAAGACATATATTCTAAAAACTCCACAAAAGATTTTATACCTTCAGGCGTTTGTTTATAGACCCCGGCATCTTCCAAAACTTTTTTAAACTTCATTCCTACTTCCTTTTGCAAGATATTTCTTCCTTCTTTTACAGTACCATATTTAAATTGCATTTCTTCAATCCAGGCCTTATGTTTCACCAATTCCGGCTTCTTTTCCATTTGCTTATGCACAGATATTTCTCCTGTTAATATTTTTTCTATTGCTTCTAATTCCCTGTTAAGCCGTCCTGGCAGTATAGCCAGGCCCATAACTTCAATCAGGCCAATATTTTCTTTTTTAATGTGATGAACATCTGGATGAGGATGAAAAATCCCGTCAGGATATTGAGGGCTTGTCCTGTTATTTCTTAAAACCAGGTCAAGTTCCCATTGGCCTTTTCTTCTTTTGCGCAAAATAGGCGTTATGGTATTATGAGCAATTTTTTTATCTTTTTCCAGCGTAAAAGCAATAATATCTGCCTCTTTATCAAAGTAGCTCCTCCAGCTTTCAAGAATAAAAAAGGCTAACTCTTCTAATGCTTTCCTGTCCGCTGCTTTTAGTCTGATAACAGACATAGGCCAGCTAAGAATTTCACAACTGACGTTCTTATAATCAGGGTGTTTAAAACCATACAGAACTTTTGCTTTTTCTATAGGGAAAATATACCTGCCGCCTTGAAAATGATCATGACTTAAAATGGAGCCGCCTACTATCGGCAAATCTGCATTGGAGCCTATAAAGTAATGGGGAAATCTTTCAATAAAATCAAACATTCTCTCAAAAGTCTTCCTGGTTAGCTGCATAGGTACATGTTCTCTGTTAAAAACAATGCAATGTTCATTATAATAGACATAAGGAGAGTACTGAAAATACCATGCTTCATCAGAAAGTTTAAGGGGTATGACACGGTGATTTTGTCTTGCGGGATGATTGATCCTTCCGGGATATCCTACATTTTCCAGGCAAAGAAGACACTTGGGATAATTTTCTTGTGCTGCATTTTTTGCCGCTGCAATTTCTTTTGGATCCTTTTCTGGTTTGGATAAATTGATGGTAATCTCTAATTCCCCGTATTCCGTATGAACTGTCCAATATAAATTTTTTAAAATACGGTTCATGCGGATATAGGTTGTCGCCTTGGAAAAGGCATAAAAATCTGCTGTAGCTTTTTCTATACCTTGTTCTCTTTCTAATCTTTCAAACTTTTTTATCACTTCCCCTGCCCTTGGTGTCAGGATACCCATAATTTTCGTATCCAATAAATCCCGGCAAGTGATTGAGTTTTCTTTTAAAATTCCCTTTTCAAAGGCATAGTCCAAAAGCTTATCGAGTATATCATAAACATCTTCTTTTAAATCTTCTTTATCTATGGCACCTTTATAAGGTTCTTTAATTTCCAGTAAATCCATCAGGGCATTTCTTGTGGGAATCATGTCGTGCTCCGTGATAAGTCCTTTATCCAGGGCATATTGTAAAAGCTTTTCTATTTCTTTTTCAGGCTTTAACGGCTTCATTGATGACTCCTTTCTAATCCGCATATCCATTGGGATGAGATAAATGCCAGTTCCATGCTGTTTCTATAATTTCTTCCAATGACTTATATTGAGCTTCCCAGCCTAATTCCTTCTTAATTTTATCAGAAGAAGCTACAAGAACTGCAGGATCTCCTGCTCTTCTTCCGACTATTTTTACAGGAATATCTTTTTTAGTTACTTTTTTTGCTGCTTCTATGGTTTCTTTAACACTAAAGCCCTGTCCATTACCCAGGTTGTATATGGCAGAAGGACCGTCCTTTTTTAATTTTTCCAGAGCTAAAATATGGGCATGAGCTAGATCTGTTACATGAATATAATCCCTGATGCAAGTACCATCATGGGTATTGTAATCATCACCAAATATCATTATTTCTTTTCTTTTTCCTAAAGCCACCTGCAAAATAAGTGGTATTAAATGTGTTTCTGGCCTGTGGTCTTCTCCAATTCTTCCGTTGGCATGGGCTCCTGCCGCATTGAAATAGCGAAGAACTACATATTTTATACCATAAGCCTGATCACACCATTTTAACAATTTTTCAACAGCCAGCTTACTTTCACCATATGGATTCGTTGGAAATGTTTTATCATCTTCCATAAGAGGAATATTTTCAGGCTCTCCATAAGTTGCTGCTGTGGAAGAAAAGACAATATTCTTTACTTGATATTCTTTCATTTTTTTCAAAAGGCAAATCATCCCGTAGACATTGTTGTCATAGTAATCTAAAGGATTGGTTACACTTTCTCCTACAAGAGATTCTGCAGCAAAATCCATAACTGCATGAATAGGATTTTCTTTAAAAACTCTATCCATAAAATTTAGGTCTCTTAAATCACCTATATAGAGTTTTGCCTTGGGATTTACAGCTTTCTTGTGACCTTTTTGAAGATTATCCACAACGACAACCTCTTCACCTGTTGCAATTAATTCTTCTACTGCATGACTTCCAATATAACCAGCGCCACCACATACTAATACTGACATCTTAACCCTCCAGTCTTATTTTTCTTACGCCATCTCCAATTCCGGCAATATAAAAGTCTCCCTGAAGACCCGTTTTCTTTTTGTAATTTTCTCCAACCCTGTTTATAAATTCTTCTATGGCTTCCTCTTTAACAAGAGAAATCGTACAGCCTCCAAAACCAGCTCCTGTCATCCTGGAACCTAAAACGCCTTCTTGTTTCCAAGCTTCTTCTACCATACTGTCCAATTCAAATCCTGTTACTTCATATAAATCCCTTAAAGATTCATGAGATTGGTTTAAAAGCTTACCAAAGGTCATGATATCCCCTTGACTCAGTTTTTCCACAGCTTCCTTCACCCTGGCATTTTCATAAATCACATGTTCTGCTCTTTTTCTTATGACTGGATCCAAAATTATATCCTTATTTTCTTCCCACTGACCAGGCGTCAGATTGCATAAAGATTTTATATCCAGCCTGTTTTGTAAAGCTGCAAGGGCCCTTTCACATTCCCTTCTTCTTTCATTATATTTAGAATCAGCTAAAGTCCTTTTTTTATTGGTATTACCAATAACCAGTTTTATTCCTTTTAAAGGAATTGGGACATATTCGTAATTTAAACTGTCACAATCCAGATATATGGCCATATTCTTTTTTCCCATGCCTATGGCAAATTGATCCATGATACCACAATTGACTCCTACAAATTGATTTTCTGCGTCCTGGCAAAGTTTTATCATATCTATTATGGAAATATCACAATCAAAGAAACTCTTTAATATCATTGCTGTCACCAATTCTATAGATGCAGAAGATGAAAGGCCTGCACCTGTTGGAATAGTTCCATAATATAAGGCTTCAAAACCTCCCAGAGTAAAACCTCTTCTTAAAAATTGGTCAATTACTCCCTTGGGATAATTCCCCCAGGCATCTTTATTTTCAAATGTAATACGGTTTAAATCCAGTGTGACTTGCAATGGATAATTCATAGATGCCAGTTTAATGATAGAATCCTTTCTTTTTCTTGCCAGGGCAGTTGTCCCAAAATCCAGGGCACAGGGCAGTACCCTGCCGCCGTTATAATCAATATGTTCTCCAATTAAATTAATCCGGCCAGGGGCAAAAAATACATCTGGTTTTCCTATTTCTCCAAAAATCTCTGTGAATTTACTCATAAGCTGTTTTGTATTCATCGTCTGTCCTCCTTAAATGGTCTGACTTTGATTATTCAAATAACTAAATTTTTCCCGGAGCGGCACAGGAATCCCTGATAATCAAATGGGTATCCATTATGATTTTTTTAAAATTTGTAGCTGTATCTTCTATGATTTCAATCAGAAGCTTTGCTGCCGTTTCCCCCAGGGCGTACATATTTTGATCTACGGTTGTAAGCCTGGGTTCACTTAATTCAGAAATTAAGATATTATCATAGCCAATAACCGATAAGTCCTTGGGCACGGATTTTCCCAGTTTTTTTGCTGCCTGTACAGCACCTATCCCCATCCAGTCATTGCAAGCAATAATTGCTGTAGGTCCATTTGCCTTTTCAAGCCTTTCTTCTACAATTTCTATAGTTAAGGCAACCGTCTCCAGGCCATTTCCATCTTTAATTTTTAGTATATTTTCTTCTTTAACAGCAATTTTATGCTTTTTTAGCAGCTCGTAATATAAAGCTTCTTTCAAATCATAAGAATAACTGTCTTTTCCCCTTAAAAAGGCAATGTCTTTATGACCCAGACCAATCAGATATTCCATAGCCTGAATCATGCCCATTTCCTGGTCGCTTAAAACAAAATTTGCCCGAATTCCCTTATGATAACCATTCACAATCACTAAGGGAATGTTCAAGGCTATTTTTTCATAGAAATCGTTTTCTATATTATCCATCAAAGGATCTATGACTAAAATACCATCCACCTGTTTTTCTATGAGATTTTGAATTTGTTTTTTTTCCTTTTCTCCCCTGCTGTCAGTATCGCATAAAAACAAGCTAAAACCTTCCCGATCAGATATATTTTGTATGCCTTTTACAACCACAGGAAAAAATAAATTCGTAATACTGGGTACAACAACTCCAAGACTTTTCGTCTTTTTATTAATAAGACTTCTTGCTAAAAGATTGGGCTTATAATCCAATTCTTTAATGGCCCTTTCTACTTTTCTCCTGGTTTCTTCCTTAACAGGATAATTATTATTGATAACCCTTGATACCGTTGTAATAGAAACCCCGGCAAGTCTTGCCACATCACTTATGGTTGCTGCCATTATTTCACCTCCAGGATAGAAAACCTTTTCTATATTGAGAATATCATATAAACTTCTTTTTTTCAAGTAATCTTTTTCATAGAATTCAAATTTGGCTCCAAAAAAATAATAAAAAAGGATAGACAAATGCTATCCTTCCTTTGCACAAACATTGATTATTTCCATGATTTTTTCAATTCCATTAGATATACCGCTATTTTTCATGCTTTCAATATATTTTTCCCTGTTCTTATAAACTTCCATAATGGAATTAAATAAGCTTTCTTCTGTCAGGCTTTCCTCTTCTAATACCTGACTGAAACCTTGTTTATAAAATGAACGGGCATTTAAAATCTGATCTCCCCTGCTTGCTCTTGCTGATAAGGGAATCAGGATATTAGGCTTTTTTAAACTGACTATTT
The DNA here is from genome assembly GCA_012521395.1 of Candidatus Epulonipiscium sp. Classification (GTDB taxonomy): domain Bacteria; phylum Bacillota; class Clostridia; order Lachnospirales; family Defluviitaleaceae; genus JAAYML01. Next base: position 6,860 of record JAAYML010000003.1, read on the forward strand.
CAGCAATGGAATTGGCCCCTGCCCTTGAAATTAAAAGATCAGCAGCTGCAAATAAATGCGGAAGTTCTTTATCAACATATTCAAATTGCTTATAGCCAGCTATGTCATTTAATGAGTCCTTTATATTATTTTTCCCGCAAATATGTATAACATTAAAAGGCTCTAATAAAACAGGTAATATATTCCTAAGAACCGTATTTAAAATAATCGATCCCTGACTGCCTCCCATCATCATAATGACAGGCTTATCGTTTTTAAAATTACAAATCTTCCGGCCTGTTTCCCTGTCTCCTCTATATAATTCTTCTCTTAAAGGTGTTCCTGTAAGAATTCCCTTTGATTTTGGAATATAGGATAAAGTTTCAGGGAAGTTCGCGCAAATTACTTTTGCAAATGGAAAAGCCAGCTTATTAGCAAGACCTGGCGTAATGTCAGATTCATGAATAATAACCGGTACCCTTTTAAGCCAGCCTGCCATAACAACAGGAACCGTCACATAACCTCCCTTTGAAAAAATAACTGAGGGCTTTAATTTGTTAATTAATTGAATAGCCTCAAATAAACCAGCAATAACTCTAAAAGGATCTGTTAAATTTTTTATATCCTTATACCTTCTGAGTTTTCCTGATGAAATACCATAATAAGGAATCATCTTTTCTTCTATTAGTTCTTTTTCTATTCCAGTTTTACTGCCAATGTAGCGGATATCCCAGCCTTCTTTTTGAAGTTTTGGAATCAGAGCCAGATTGGGCGTCACATGACCAGCCGTACCGCCACCAGTTAATATAATCCTTTTCAAATGGGTCACCTCTTCATTCTTTATTATTTATCCCGGAACCTTTGCGATCGTTTTCCTTCTAAAATATATAAATGCTTTATTATTAACAGAAAGAATTAACCATCTGCTGTC
>JAAYML010000004.1 GCA_012521395.1 Candidatus Epulonipiscium sp.
AAGGCATTCATACCAAGGAGGGAAAAAATTTGTATTTCATTGATAAAAAGAAAACCTTTTTAAATGATTTTGACGAAAGCTCAAAAATTACTTATGATAAACTTGGCAAAATTAAACCAATATTTTGGTTGTTCTGCTATATCATTACTTTCTTACTTTTCCTGGTTCCAGAAATATTCTTTAGTATTGTTATTCAATTTTTTATGATTGTAACGCATACGGAAGAAAAGCTTATGCCTATCCTTCAAAATCCTTATGGATCCATGACAGGCCAATGGGTTGTTGTCAGTGTAACTGGGGTACATATTCTTGCTTTCTTTATCTATATTAAATGTATTGAAAGAAGACCCTTTAAATCCATAGGCTTTAAAGGCAATGAAAAAATTTTTAAATATTTAAAAGGAGCATGTATTGCTGTTCTTATGCAACTTATTTGCTGGGGAATCATTTTAATCTTTGGTTTTGGTAAAATAGCCCCAGAAGCTGTTCACATGACGAATGCCCTTGGACTTTCTGCCATAGGACCCGTTTTAATTTTCTTAATCGCTTTTCTTATACAAGGTGCCAGCGAAGAAATTGCTGTAAGAGGCTGGTTATTACCTGTACTGGCAAGGCATTATAAGCCAGTCATTGCCATCATCTTTTCTTCCCTTTTTTTCGGATTCATGCATGCTTCAAATCCAAATGTAGCCGTACTGCCTCTTATCAATCTGGTTTTATACGGTATTTTTGCAGCCTTATATGCTTTATATGATGATGGTTTATGGGGCATTTGTGCCCAACATTCCATTTGGAACTGGTTTATGGGTAATGTTTTAGGATTACCTGTCAGTGGTATGTTTTTAGGACAATCCAGTATTATAGAAACAAGTTTAACAGGACCTGAATGGATTACAGGAGGAGGATTTGGGCCAGAAGGAGGTATTATTGTTACTTTTATTTTTACAGTTGCATCATTAATACTCATTAAAAAATTAATTCATAAAGGAATTATCGTTAAAAATTAACTTTTCAATTCATATCAAAAACAGATAAAAAACAAAAGATGCTCAAGTTGAGCATCTTTTATCTTTTTTTACTTTTTATAACCAGCCACGTTTTTTAACCGCTTCAGCAACACGGTTGATGGAGATGACATACGCTGCATCACGCATATTAAATTCTTTGTTTACAGCTAAGTCATAAACTGCTTTAAATGCAGCAGTCATCTTAGTATCCAATTTTTGCATCACTTCATCTTTTTCCCAATAATAATTCATATTACATTGAACTTGTTCAAAGTAACTGCATGTTACCCCACCTGCATTAGCAAGAAAGTCAGGAATAACAAATACTTTACGTTCATTAAGCACTTTATCAGCATCCGGAGTAGTCGGTCCATTGGCTGCTTCTGCAATAACTTTTACCTGACTGCTGATTTTATTAACATTTTCTGCAGTAATTTGATTTTCTAAAGCTGCAGGAATTAAGATATCAACATCTTGTTCAAGCCATGCATCACCAGGAAGAATTTCATAACCCAGTTCTCTTGCTTTGTCTTTATCAATACAGCCAAAACGGTCTGTAATACTCATCAATACATCTACATCTATGCCATCCAGCTTTTTGTATGTATAGGCTGTCTTATCATTGTTATCCCAACAGGAAACTGCTATTACTTTACCGCCTAATTTTGTATATAACTCAGCTGCATATTGAGCTACATTACCAAATCCCTGAATAGCAGCAGTTGTTTTTGTAATGTCAATTGCCAATTCTTTTAAAGCTTCTCTTAATACAAAGATAACACCATATCCTGTTGCTTCAGTTCTGCCAAGAGAACCACCCATACCAACAGGTTTTCCTGTAATAAATCCGGGATATTTAGCACCATGAATTGCTTCATATTCATCAAGCATCCATAACATATGTTTTGCATTGGTCATTACATCAGGTGCAGGAACGTCCTGGATAGGACCAACATTTCTTGCTAATTGCCTTACATAGCCTCGGCAAATTTGTTCTTGTTCTCTTTCAGATAAAACACGAGGGTCACATACAACGCCACCTTTTCCTCCACCAAGAGGAATATCTACTACAGCACATTTCCAGGTCATCCACATGGATAAAGCTCTAATGGTATCTACTGTTTCATCAGGATGGAAACGGATGCCTCCTTTAGCAGGACCCCTTGCATCATTATGCTGTATACGGTAACCTCTAAATACTTTTGATGTACCATCATCCATTTTAACCGGAATAGAAAAATGGTATTCTCTCAGGGGCTGGCGAAGTAAATCACAAATTGCTTCATCAAGACCAATTTTTTTTGCTACACTGTCAAACTGAGCCTGTGCATTTTTATATGCATTGTAGTTCTCTTTACTCATATTTTACCTCCTAAACATACTGGTTTCTTTATTTAACTCTCAATAATTATAACATTCCGTTTTTTTATCGTCAATGCAGGATGAAAAGATTTAAACTTCTTTTTTGCGACAATTCAACAAATTGTAAATTGAAAAATCTTGTTCTATTGATAGCCAATAATATCAACAAATTTTTGAGCTGCAGGAGAAAGGGATACACTCTTTAAAAAACAAAAACCAATGGCTCTTTTAGGAATTTCTTCTGTCAAATTGATTTTATATAGAAGTTTACTATCCAAATAGTCCTTAGAAAATTCCTCAATAACACAAGCGATTCCAAAATTATATTTTGAGAACTCCAGTAATAATTCGTGAGAACCCAATTCAATTTCCGGCGTTAGTTTGAGTCCTTTTGCTGTAAAAAATTTTTCAACATATTGTCTTGAATTCGATTTTCTTTCCAAAAAAATCAAAGGATAGTTTAATAATTGGGAAAGAGAAACTTTTTTACCGACAAGTTCTTTGTATTTTTCCCCGCAAACAAAAATATCATGAATATCCATGCATTTTTTTACAGCAATGGCTGAATCTTTTACAGGTAAATTACAAATGGCCAGATCAATTTCTCCTGACTTTAAGAGCGTACATAATTCTATGGTTGTTCTGTTTATGATTTTAAGTTTAATATTAGGGGAATTATCGTGGAATACTGATAAATAGGGGAGTAAAAAGTACCTGGAAATCGTATCACCAACACCTATTTTCATTTCCCCGGCCATTAAATTTCTGGCTTCAAAAAGCTTTTTCTCACCAACATTAATTAAATTAATAGCAGAATTGGTATATTCAAACAACAATTGTCCCTCGTTTGTCAAGGCGACCCCCTTTGAAGTTCTGGTAAAAAGTCTTACACCAAGTTCCTTCTCTAAACTCATTATAGCCTGGCTTACAGCGGGCTGAGTCATATACAGATTTTTAGCTGCTTTAGAAAAGCTTTTGCAGTTAGCTACTTCACAAAAAACTTTATATAAATCCAGTTTGGTAACCATATAAGTACTCCTTATATTCAATATTAAAGCTATTTATTTTACTTATATCATTTTTTTGTGTATAATTCAAGTATACATTATTGTTAAGGAGAGATGCTAGATGACCAGAATCACAGGAACCATTGCCAGAGGTCTGAGAACTCCAATTATTAATAAAGGGGATAATCTTGTAGAGATTGTAGTAGATACCGTATTAAAAGCATCTCAAGTAGAAAATTTTTCTATTCGGGACAGAGATATAATCGGTATTACTGAATCTGTTGTTGCACGCTCCCAAGGCAACTATGCAAGTATTGATGACATTGCCAAAGATATTAAAGCAAAATTTGGCGATGATACCATTGGTATCATTTTCCCTATTTTAAGCCGTAATCGTTTTGCAATTTGTCTCAGAGGTATTGCAAAAGGTGCTAAAAAAATTGTCTTAATGTTAAGCTATCCTGCCGATGAAGTTGGAAATCATTTAGTAGATATTGATTTATTAGACGAAAAAGGCATTAATCCCTGGACAGATGTTTTAACGGAGAAAGATTTCAGGAATTATTTCGGCTATCAAAAGCATCCTTTCACAGGTATTGATTATATAGAGTATTATAAATCTTTAGTAGAAGAATATAAGGTTGAATGTGAAATTATTTTTTCTAACAATCCCAAGACCATATTAGATTATACAAAAAGCGTCCTTGTATGCGATGTTCATACCAGACAAAGAACCAAAAGAATTTTAAAAGCCAATGGAGCAGAAAAAGTATTTGGTCTTGATGATATTTTGACAAAACCCATTGACGGTAGTGGTTATAATGAGCACTATGGCTTGTTAGGTTCCAATAAGGCCACAGAAGAAACCATTAAACTTTTCCCTAACCGTTGTCAGGAAATTGTTGAACAAATCCAGGCTATTATAAAAGAAAAGACAGGAAAAACCGTTGAAGTACTGATATATGGAGATGGTGCCTTCAAAGATCCTGTGGGAAAAATTTGGGAGCTTGCCGATCCTGTTGTTTCACCAGGATATACAAAAGGTCTCGAAGGAACCCCCAATGAAGTAAAGCTTAAATACCTGGCCGATAATAATTTTGCTGGCTTAAAAGGAGAAGAATTAGAAAAAGCTATTTCTGATTATATAAAGAATAAAAAAGAAAATCTCGTTGCCAGTATGGAATCCCAGGGAACCACTCCCAGAAGACTCACAGATTTAATTGGCTCTCTTTGCGACTTAACTTCAGGAAGTGGTGACAAAGGAACCCCTGTCATATATATTCAAGGATATTTTGACAATTATGCAAAATAAACTAAGCAAAAAGTTTATAAATAATATAAAATAAGCTGCCTATTGGCAGCTTATTTTATATATTAGGAATTTGCCAGTCGATTTCTGTTTGATTGTTTTTTCTTAAAAATTCATTGGCCTTTGAAAAATGCCTGCAGCCAAAAAAGCCTCTTGAAGCAGACAATGGACTTGGATGAGCAGCAGTCAGTATAAGATGTTTAGGATTATTAATGTATTTTATTTTTTCTTTAGCATTATTCCCCCATAAGATAAAGACCATCGGCGTTTCCTTTTCATTAAGCAGTTGAATAATATAATCGGTAAAAAATTCCCAGCCCTTGTTTCTGTGAGAATTGGCTTTATTGGCTTCTACAGTCAGGCAGGCATTTAAAAGCAGCACCCCTTGTTTTGCCCAGGGAACCAGATAACCGTTATTGGGTATATAACAGCCCAAATCATCCTTTAACTCTTTAAAAATATTGATTAGGGATGGAGGAATATCTACACCCTTTTGGACAGAAAAGGCTAAACCATGGGCCTGATTTTCACCGTGGTAAGGATCTTGTCCTAAAATTAAAACTTTTGTATCCCTGTATGAAGTTAATTTTAAAGCCTCAAAAATATTATACATACTGGGATAAATCGTTTTTGTCCTGTATTCTTTTGCAAGAAACTGCCTTAATCTTAAATAATAGTCTTTTTTAAATTCATCTTTTAATAATTCATCCCAATCATTTCCTATATGAACCACACTGCTTTCTCCTTTTTATTAATATTCTTTATCAAATCTCTTTTTAAGAAATATTAATCTTTCTTCCTCTTGCTGTGAAAAGCCGCCATGGCCATAGTCCGGATATATTCTCATTTCTTTATTTGACTGAATATGATTAAAGGCAGCAAAACAGGTAGAAGGCGGACAAATTGCATCTTCCAGGCCCACACTCATAAGAACTTCTCCTTTAATCCTGGAGGCCAGATTCATATTATCAAAATAGCTTAAAGTTTTGTAAACTTGTTCTTCAGTTTTGTGCAGACTATCGTGAATTTTAAAGAAATGACTTATTTCTAAATAAGGATACTCCTGCGCTAATTCAACAGCTCTTTTAAAATGGCAAAGAAAAGGACAATCTGCCATAACCACTTTTACCTCAGGACAAAGAGCAGCTACTGCTAAAGACAAGGCGCCCCCCTGACTTCCACCTTCAACGGCAATCCGATTTGTATCAATATCTTCCCTTTGCATCAATAAATCAATGATTCTTGCACAATCCATATATACATAAAGATAATAGTAATTCTTATGATTGTAAATACCTAAAGTCATCCAGCCAGAAGCGCCTCCATTGTCATAATGATTGTGATCAGGGCTTGTAACATTCTGGCCTCTTACCTCAGCAATAAAAACACCGTAACCTAAAAGTAAATATTTAAAGGTATGGCTAATCACCCGGTTGTTCCAATTATAACCATGATACATAACGACCACAGGTACTTTATTGTCTTTTGAAGCCGCAGCTGGCAATATTAATCTTCCATGGATTCTGGAATTTCTAAAGCCATCATAGTAAACATCATAAACTTTTATCTGTTCTACAGGATAATCCATGGCTATATATTCAGTATTTAAAGGCTGTGCCTTAGACTCCTTAATTATACTGTCCCAAAACAAATCAAAATCTTCTGCTTTCGTTTGATTGGGTTTGTATACTTTTAATTCTTCTACTGGTAAATCAAAAAAATTCATCCTTATCCCTCCAATAATTAAGTCTCCAGTATGCATCTATTATACTATACTAGAGACTTAAAAATACCACAAGATATATTATTTAATTTTCTTATGTTTAAATTTCTTAACTTTATTTGCATAATCCGCTACAATATGCCCATTGCCAAAAAGCTTATATTTGTAAATTACAAGACCATCTAAGCCCACTGGTCCTCTTGCATGAATCTTATTGGTACTGATACCAACTTCAGCCCCAAAACCATATCGGAAACCATCACTAAATCTTGTAGAACAATTTAAAAAGACATTTCCTGAATCTACCAAATTCATGAATAAATCCGCATTTTCTTTATTATTGGTAATAATTGCATCCGTATGACCTGAACCGTACTGATTAATATGATCTATGGCTTCTCCGATATCAGAAACCAGTTTAATGGAAAGTTTATAATCCAAATATTCTGTCTTCCAATCATCTTCAGAAGCTGGCAATATATCGATTATTTTTCTAGTCTTTTCACAACCATATAATTCTACTTGCTTTTTTTCTAACTTTTCTTTTAGTTTTGGCAAGAATTCTTCTGCAACTGCCTGATGAACCAAAAGGGTTTCTGCAGCATTACATACCGCTACATATTGGGTTTTTGAATCTTCTACAATATCAACTGCCATGTTTATATCTGCATCAGCATCCACATAGCAATGACAAATACCATCGGCATGCCCTAAAACCGGAATATTTGAATGATCCATAATATAACGCACAAATTCATTTGAACCTCTCGGAATGATTAAATTAATGTATTTATCCATTTTAAGCATTTCATTCACATCATCCCTGCTTTCAAGCAATTGAATCCAGCCCTCAGGCATATTTGCTTTACGACAGGCCTCTTTTATAATTTCATATAAAATCCTGTTGGTGTTTTTAGCTTCACTTCCACCCTTTAATAAAACTGCATTTCCGCTTTTTAAACAAAGGGTAGATATTTGAACCAGGGCATCCGGTCTTGATTCAAAAATAATGCCAATAACGCCAATCGGGCAACTAACCCGGTACAGTTCAAGACCGTCGTCAAGTTCTGTTATTGCTTGAGTGACATTAACTGGATCATCCAAAGCAATTAAACTCTTAATTCCTTGAATCACATCCTCAATTTTTCCTTCATCAAATTTTAATCTCTTAAGAAGCGGCATGGCTAAATTTTCGTTTTTGCTTCTTTCTAAGTCTTCCTGATTGGCTTTTATGATTTGATTTTTATGATTTTCTAATCCTTTTATGATTTCTTCCAGGGCTTTATTTTTTAACTCAGCGCTTGCTACCGCAAGCTTTATTGAAGCCTGTTTCGCTTCTAAAGCCATCTCTTTAATACCCATAGTACCATCACCTACTCTAATTTTTACAATAATAATACTATAGCTGTTATATTTATGCAATAATTTGTCTAGGTAAAGTTACTTTAATAAATATTAAAAATTTGCAAAATATAGTATTGATAATTAGTCTTGTAAATTATAGAATGAAACTTATAGAAAAGTATTGAGAAGGGAGCAGCATGTTTTGAGTAAATATTGGAACAGATTAACAAAATCTTTAGTACCTTACGTACCAGGGGAACAACCTAAGGATAAAAAATATATTAAATTAAATACCAACGAAAATCCCTACCCCCCATCCCCTAATGTAATAGAAGCCATTAAGTATGCTGTTAATGAGGATTTAAAATTATATCCTGATCCTAATGCCGATGCGTTAAGAAAAGTAATTGCGGACTACCACGGTATTAATATAAATCAAGTCTTTGTAGGAAATGGCTCTGATGAAATTTTATCTTTTGCCTTTGCTGCTTTTTTTGATTCTTCAGAGAAAATCCTTTTTCCTGATATTACTTATAGTTTTTATCCAGTATATGCTGATTTTTATAATATTCAGTATCAGGAAATTCCCTTAAAAGAGGATTTTTCTCTTCCTATAGAGCAATTTAATATCCCCAATGGGGGCATCGTTTTAGCCAATCCCAATGCACCCAGCTCTAAATATGTCCCCCTTGAGGATTTAGAAATAATCCTGAAAAACAATTTGGAAAAGGTCGTTATTGTTGACGAAGCATATATCGATTTTGGAGGTGAATCAGCGGTTAAGCTCATCAATCAGTATCCTAACCTGCTGGTTATCCAGACCTTATCAAAATCCAGATCCCTGGCTGGACTCAGGGTCGGCATTGCCATGGGAACTGATGAATTAATCGAAGGCTTAAACAGGATTAAAAATTCATTTAACTCTTATACTTTAGACAGACTGGCTATAGCAGGTGCTATTGCTGCCTATAAGGACAAAGAATACTTTGAAAAAACAAGAAAAAAAGTCATTGAAACCAGGGAAAAAACCATGAAAGAATTACGAAAACTTGGCTTTACAATGCCTGATTCTATGGCAAACTTCATTTTTGTCAGTCATCCAAAAGTGAATGCTGAAGAAATCTTTTTAGCTTTAAGAGAAAGAGGTATTCTTGTACGCTATTTTAAGAAGCCAAGAATTAGTAATTATTTAAGAATCAGCATTGGAACTGATGAAGAAATGGAAATATTGATTAATAATTTAAAAGAAATCATCAAATAAAAATTGCTTTTCCAAGGAAAAGCAATTTTTATTTTGCAAATATATCAATAACTTTTCATGCTTCATCACCAGCAATAAATAATACCCCAAGGGTATTAGGCCCGCAATGAGAGGAGATAACGCCTCCTGCCCTGGTAATCAAAATTTCTTCAAAGTAATTTAAGCCTTTTAGATAATCATAGACTTCTTTTATTATTTCTTCACTACAACCAGAGTGTGTGATAAATATTCTTCTCTTATCAGCTTTTAATAAATCCTCTTCTAAGTCTTTTGCATATTTTAAAATGACTGATTTTATATTACCCCTGTATTTTTTACCAACATCCATTTTACCGTCTTCAACAATAATTTTAGGTTTTAATTTTAAGGTGTTTGCCAACAGGGAAGTCACTGCTGAACATCTGCCACCTCTATATAAGTATGTCAGGGTATCTATCACAAAACTTGCCCGAACCTTAGGAATAATTTTGTCCATTTCTTTTAGAATGTCATCTGCCGAAGCACCTTCCATAGCCATTTCTGCTGCCCTGAGAACCTGAAGGCCTATACCTGTAGAAAGATTTTTTGAATCAATGACCCATATTTTTTCATAGTCCAAATTTTCCGCTGCTAAACGGATAACACCGCAAGTAGCCGACATAGCTTCAGATATCCCAAAAAATATAATATCGTCTCCTTTTTGTGTAAAAGGTGTTAAAAAATCAATAGCATCCCCAAGGGAAGGACATGCGGTTTTCGGCGTTTTCCCAACCTTATCTGACCATTGGTATATTTCGTCCGGGGTAATTTCTACACCGTCTTTGTAACTGTCTCCTTCTAAATTAATCATCAGTGGAAGAATTTTTATATTATACTTTTCCAATAACTCCTGCGATAAATCACAAGTACTGTCAGCAATGATTTGTACCATATATATCCCCCTATTCTTTAAATTAAAGGTTTTCCGCAATATGGACAATAAGCATATCTGTCATCATCAACAAAAGCACCGCAATATAAGCATTTGCCTTTTTCTGTGATCGTATTGAATCCAGATAAATCTTCATTTCTTAAATCTACAATTTTGCCTTCTTCAATTTCTTTTCCCAACTGGGAATCAATCATAAAAGCTTTCCTGCAACAAGATGTTCGTATATAATATTTTATATTCCACTTAAATATCGGAATGAAAAATATATGAAAATAGTCATAAGTTTTTATAATTTGATAACTTCCTAAAGCTTCGCAAGACGGACAAATGGTATTTTGTATTGCTGTAATTTCTTTTTCTTTTGTCTGTATGCCAAATATCCCAATAAAAAACATTTACAAAACTCCTTATGATGTATTTTCACATTAAGCCATTATTATATATTATATTATCATTTATACGAATCCATAACAAGCTTGTTTTAGAAAGGGAACTATCATGCAATTAAATTATAATACTGTATATGGTACTTTTATTCAAAGACCTAACCGTTTTATCGCTTATATTGATGTAGATCATCAAAAAATTAGCTGTCATGTCCCTAATACAGGAAGGCTGAAAGAACTGCTGTATCCAGGAGCTCAAGTTATCCTTTCCCATCATCCTTCAGGAAAGCGGAAAACAGACTACAGCCTTCGAATGATTAAAAAGAAAAATCACTGGATATCTATAGATTCCCAATTACCCAATGCCCTTGCCTATGAAGCCATTTTAAATGGAAACATTGAAGAATTGAGAGGATATTCTATGGTTAAAAGGGAAATCTGCTTTGGCAAAAGCCGCTTTGATTTGCAGTTAAGTGGAAACGACACTTGCTTTGTTGAAGTCAAAGGCGTCACTTTAGAAAAAGACAACTGGAGTTATTTCCCCGATGCACCTACTCAGCGGGGTCGTAAGCATATTGATGAAATGATTGGTGTCATTGAAAAAGGATATCGGGGAGTCATTCTTTTTATTGTACAAATACCATATGCCAAAGGCTTTAGTCCCAATTGGGCTACCGATCCGGGCTTTGCTCAAAAATTAAAAGAAGCCTCAGAAAAAGGCGTAGAAATCCTGGCCTATAAGTGCCATATCAGTCCTAATGAAGTTTTTGTTACTGAAAAAATACCTGTTATTCTGTAAATAAAATTTTTTTAAGTATACATGTCTTAATCATAAAAATCCCTCTATTGAGGGATTTTATTCTTCTTTCTTAAAAATTATATTTTTTTAATAATTAAAGACAACTAACTTTCTAAACCAGTTTCTTCAGGAAGTCCCAAAACAATATTCATATTTTGTACTGCTGCACCAGAAGCCCCTTTTCCTAAATTATCTAATCTGGCAAAAATTAAACTCATTTCTTTTTCGTCATTGCCAAAGACAAATATTTCACATTGGTTTGTGTCATTGCATGCTGTAATATCAAAAGCACCATCAAATAATAAATCCATTGGATTGTAAGGCATGACTTTAACAAAACATTCATCCTTATAATATTCAGATAAAAGTTCAGCAATATCTTTAGCTCCAGCTTTTTTATTAAGTAAATGATTATGTATGGGAACCGATACTGCTAAACCCTTATAATAATTACTTACAACAGGAAGAAAAACCGGGTATCTGTCCAAACCCGTATAAACTTTCATCTCTGGCAGATGCTTATGGTTTAGGTTTAAACCATAAGGCCTTGGTGCTTTAATATAAGGTGCATTTATTTCCTCATTTTCATATTTTTCGATTAAAGACTTGCCGCCACCACTGTAACCCGTGATAGAATGAGCCGTTACAGGATAATCGGATGGCATAAGTCCCATTTTAACTAAGGGTGCAACAGCAAGAATAAAAGCACTCGCGTGACAGCCAGGAACGGTTACCCTTTTGGATTCACGAATTTTTTCTCTTTGTTCCTTTGATAATTCAGGCATTCCGTAAGTCCAGCCATCTGCTACCCTATGAGCAACACTTGGGTCTATAATTTTAGTAGTAGGATTGCTTACAAGCTTAGCCGATTCCCTGGCAGCATCATCCGGCAAACATAAAAATACGATATCGGCCTCATTCAAAAACTTCTTTTTTATTTCTGTATCTTTTCTTTTGTCATAGTCTATGGTTAACAATTCTACAAAGGGATGCTTTTTTAATCTTTCATGAATTTGAAGGCCTGTTGTACCTGTTTGACCATCAACAAATACCTTATATTTTTTCATAAGCCTGTCCTCCAAAACTTATTTATGAAAAAATATTCAAAAACTAATATTTCTTATCCTATTTCATCAACTCTATTAAATAATCATACATCATTATGAATATTTATTCAAGTACTCTTTATAAAAAACGAATATCTATTTCACAAATATTTTTGACCACTATATCTGCTTTTGATAAATCCTGCCTGCCTGAATTAGGGTTAATATATCCAATACATTTCATGCCCGCAGCTTTTGCTGCCATTACACCATTTCGGGAATCCTCAAGAACCACACAAGCTTCAGGATTCACCTTCAATAATTTGGCTGTTTCCAGGTAAATATCAGGGGCTGGCTTTCCTTTTTTTACTTCTTCTCCGCTTAAAACAATATCAAAATAATCATATAAAGCAAGTTTATTTAATATCTCTTTAATTAATAATTTAGGCGAAGATGATGCAACCGCAATAGGTATCTTCTTTTCACAAAGATTTTTAATTAATTTTTCTATACCTTCAATAGGAGAAATATCTGTCTCCCTTACTTTCCTGATTTTTTCTTTAATTTGTTCTTCTAAAATTTTTTCCGTCGTTTCATGAATAGGATATTCTTTTTTTATTAATTCCCACATCTCATAATCGGTCATTCCCGCATACTTTTCTAAAAAGTCTGCCCCCTTCTGAATACCAAAAGACCTTAAACCTGCTAACTCCACTTCAAAATGAATCGGCTGGCTGTCAATAATGACTCCGTCCATATCAAAAATAAACGCTTCCATTTTAGTCCTCCTTATTCATTCGCTATAAATTTATTGGTGTCTTTATCATAAATATAACCAATCGAATTGATTTTTTCTAAGACTTCTTCTTCCTTTAAATTATATCTTTCACATAATTCTTCAAGGTTTTTACATTCATTTCTTAATTTCATGTTTAACCAGCTTAAAAGG
>JAAYML010000033.1 GCA_012521395.1 Candidatus Epulonipiscium sp.
CCCTTGACGCCATGAGGAAGACAGCTAAACTTGTAATTGGGTTGGTTAGGTATGAAAAATAATGAAATTTTAAGGTAGAAAAATTATTACGCAGATAATCTCCAATTATAGGGGGTCAACCCGGTACAAAGGTCATAGATACAAGGGCTAGTAGCAAAGATATGCAAAGTACGAGTTCTTTTTTTATAAAATTTAAAATTGATTTCATCCAGTCATTACTCCTTATTGTCGTTTATCTGTTTATTAACATTCCTAAAAATCTATCCCGCTATTCCGGATTAATCAAACAGGCCTTTAGTATTTTCCATGAAGCACTTTAAACAAAAAAATCGACCGACGTTTACGTCGGTCTTTATTCATTAAAACTGCGTAAATACATCACAGTTGATTATTTTATTGTATTTTTAAATTAATGGCTATGTTTTAATATAATGTTGAAATTTAAAGGGTTTTTTAAAGGAAGCCAAATGACTTCCTTTAATCCCCACTTTGAAGAAAAGTACAGGTGTCAAAGACACCTGTACAATGTCTACTTTATAAAGTTTGCTTCTTTGATAATTTAACCGAAATGCTAATACCAATTCCAGTAAGAGTTCCACTTATTACACCATATAAAGTATTATTAATATCAATTACATATATGCCAATAACTCCAATAATTAATATGCTTATCATTACACAGCAAATACAAAAGAACGCTTTCAATTCTTGTCTTATGGAAAGTCTCGAACTAATCTTGTTTGTAACATTATATTTATTATCAATTTTAAGATAGATAAGTTGACTTATCATCATAGAAAGTAACATTGGCAGTGCTTTAACTAATGAATTAGCCATAGTTTCTACCCCCTCCCTAAAAGTTTCTTGTTTTATAAATATCATACAATTGTGTACTAAATTATAGTTAAATTACACTCTAATTATAGCATTAATATTAAGATAACGTATATATTCATACAAATATCGGTTCTCTTTCTCTAAAGTCTGCTGTTTTTGTATAAGCATACGCAACATTGCTTTGAACCATAAAGTTCTTTACTTTTATGGCTTCTTTATCATTTTCAAATACTTCAATCCATTTAAACCAGTACATATAGTTACTGATATATTTGGTAGCAACGCCATTAAACCTATTCATCCACTTCTTTAATTTGCTGTGAACAGCATTTATGTGCTGAATATGATATATACCTTCTTTGTGCTTTCCTCTTTTTATACGCTTATGGTCTAATGAAAAATCATGGGCAAATTGAACATAACTCTTATGACTATCAGTACAAAGGATAGAATTATCCCCTATACGACCATCATAGAGCCTTTCTAATTCTTTGTGTGTCATTCTACCTTTACATATTAGTTCCATGATTAAATTACCCTGTCTATCAATTGCAGTCGCTATACATACTTGTTCATTAGATATACCTCTCTTTTTAACCTGTTTCCCTCTCTTACGGGATTTTCTTGGCATTTTAGAAGGCTTTGTTCCTTTAAAACTCTCGGCAAAAAATACTTCATCAGCCTCAATAACACCCTCAACAGAGCCTATACCAAAAAATGCTCTTATACAGTCAAGGATTTTATGCCTCCAAAAGAAACTTGTTGCTATATTGATACCAACTATTTCGGCACTCTTTCTAATGGAGTAACCATTTATCATACACTTTGCATATTTAAGCCATTTATCTAATGTTTTCTTGCTCTTGTAAGTTGCAGAGTTAGTGAAGTCAGTAAAGGTTTTTCTACATGACTTACAGATATATCTTTGCTTACCATTGTATTTTCCGTTTCGTGATACAGTTTCAGCACCACAATGAGGGCAGACTTTCCCCTTGGCAAATCTAAATTCTTTGACTTCCTGTGTTATTTGGTTTACTTGAGAACCTAATACAAGCACTTCTTCTAAAAAAGAATATATATGCTGTTGTTGGTATAACGGTAATCTTTGTATCTGTTCTATTAAATCTTTTGAACCCGCCATAGTCATGCCCTCCTTCTGTTGTATGTAGCATAATTATAGCATATTCACGAATTTACATCAAATTTCAACATTGATTTAAAACATAGCCAAATTAATAAAACTTCTTGCCTCAAAAAATTTCAATAGACATTATATGAGAAAATACGAATCATTTCAATATTTTTCGAAGTTATTTTTAATATATTAAAAGGGCTTTTGAGCTAAGTCTCCATTAAAGAGGAAACTGCCAAAAACCCTGAACTGAAATCTTAAATATTTTTATCTTATTATTTTATAAATTTTTCATTGAGTGTTTTTAAAAACTTAAACAAAAAATAGATTTGGAGCTTTTTTAAAATTTAATTACTTTTGACTCTTCAGTAAATGAATAAAAAGTTGCTGTTGCATCTTCAAAATAGAGAACTTCTGTATTATCATCTTCTGGTGAATACAAGCTTTGAAGTTCCGGATAATTATCCAGCAAATGCTTTTTAGCTTCTACTCTGTCATCTCTTACAAGTTTTCCAGCTAGTCTAAGCCACTTGCCATCACCCCATGCACAGATTTCTACCTTGGGATTCTTTTGAATCTGCCTGGATACATCTTTTACTTTTCCAGTCTGGATATAAAGTTTACCTTCAAAAATATCTACAGTACCAAAGGGTCTGACTCTTGGCTGATCACCTTCCACAGTTGCTAAATAATAAGTTCCACATTTTTTTAAGAATTCATATACTTCTTCCATACTTTTTTCCTCCTGTCTATTTACTAAAATTAAATATTTGGCTCTAAATTAAATCTACTTCAAAAAGCCCAAAAAAATCAAGGCTTACAAGTAAGCCTTTACCCTTTATTTATCTTTATTATACTGTGACTTTAATCTTATTTTTATAATTACGTTTGTCCTCATACATCAACATATCAATATAATGTAAAAACTCTTCCGGACTCTTGTAAGTTTGATAATCATAAACTGCATAGCCCATACTAAACTCAAGCTTGTAGTTATGAGTACCTGACCTGTTGTGCTTTTCAAGACAGTTGTTAATTCTTGAAACCAGATTCTCTAAATCTTTTTTATCAGAGATATCTAAGATAACGCAAAATTCATCGCCACCATATCTGGCAATAAAATCATTTGTCCTGAGACAACTTTTAAGCAATTTTGCTGCTGTCTCCAGGGCATCATCTCCCATATTATGACCATAGGTATCATTAATATGTTTAAAATTATTAATATCTATTAATATAGCAGAAAAACTCTTTTCTTTAGTCGAAGTACATACCTTTTCCTTTAAATAAGCATCAAGTTTTTCTCGATTACTGACTCCTGTTAAATAATCGGTATAAATCTTATGATTTTGTACAGTTAACAATACTGTTAAAAGCGGTAAAACGAGGCTGTTTAACATCAGTGATATCCCATAAAAGCGGATTTGAAATAAAATACTGATAAATGGCGGTATAGCCAGGAGTATCAGCGAAAAGCAATTTCTTTTATCCAACTTTTTGTAGTTTGCAACAATGATAATAGCTGCTGCAAGTATCAAAATAATTGTCATCGAAGCCGGAACTAAAAAGAAAGGTCCTCTGATATTATTGGAATCAATATAGTAAAACCAGCTGTAAAACTGCGATATTATCAAAGTAATTATATTAATTGCATTAATGACACAAAGAGGCAGTAATAACTTCTTTGTTCTTTTTTCATCCTGAAATATCTGAAAATGAACATAAGCTACCCACAAAGAAGGTAAAACCGGACTTAATAAAAAGAGAAAAAAATTTCCTGAATGATTTAGCATAATATGAATGATAGAAGATTTACCGTCAAATCTGCTTAAAATATCTACAGTGAGCAAAATTACCGTAACATTTAATATCTGCATATATAGTTTGTCTGCCATAGAATCTCTTTTAAAAAACTTAGAGGCAAAAAAATAGATAATGAAAATGATCACGATAGAATATATATTAAAAATAATGTTTTCTGTCTGAACCATGATGTCAACTCCTATTGTTAAAAAATTGCCAAAAAGAATAACGCTTTGAAACAATTTGTTCTGCATATTCTGCAATGATAAAGAAAAAATAATATAGTCGTATACAATTATATAATAGTCCCTTAGACCTATCTATGTCAACATAATTCAATTTTTAAATCTTTTTTTAATCTAATTGTAATATTGTCAAATCAGTAACAGATTGATGTTTGTTGTTTTTAAATACGGGTTAGTGAATTGGTGGAAACATAAGAAACTGAAAATATATCTAAAAGTTTCCTTGTGCTTCATCGACATATTGTGTCATTCTTTTTCAAATCTATTGAATTTATTTTAAAAAAACTATACAATTAAATTAAAATAATTGTAAGGAGAGGGTATATATGGCAATAAAATGGACTCCTGACTTATCGGTTGGTGTTGACCATATTGATGAGCAACACCAGGTATGGTTTGAAAAAGCTAATGAATTATTTGAAGCCGGAAAGCAACAAAGAGCTAAAGAATACATCAATCAAATGATCGACTTCTTAGATGAGTATACAAAGTATCACTTTAGTGATGAAGAAAAGTATATGGCAGAAATCGGATACCCTGAACTGGATGCTCAAAAGAAAGCCCATGCAAGTTTTATTAATGACCTTGCAAAACTAAAAAAAGATTACAATGAAGGCGGCGGTAATCTCCTTGTTATCATTAATGCTAATAAAATGATTATCAACTGGCTTACCAATCACATCAAAACCATGGATAAAAAAATTGGGGAGTATGCAAAAAATCTTTAATTCAAACACCTGGAAGTAAAGAAGCAAGGAGACGGTTCCTTGCTTCACTCTTTTTTATCTTAATGAATTAACCCACCATGAAAATAGCACTCATATACTTTTATCTCATTATAATAGATTTCTTCATAACCCTGAAACCAGGTAAAATCCCCTGCGACTTTACTTTTATATAAGTATTCTCCGGACCGATAGTATTCTGGTCCTCTGTAAGGCATATTTTTATCGGCTTTTTTTAAAACTTCCTTTAAGAAATTTCCGCTAAATTGCTCTCCTAGAACCCGTCCCATATAATTCATCGCATAAACGGCTTTTCCATCCTGCCAAATGGCTTCCTCTCCTGCAAATTGTTCTCCGCCCACATATGTGTCATGATATGTAAAAGACCCTTTGGTATACCTAAAGTCATGAGAATCCAGTCTGGTTGAATTGGTCTCATTCATTGCTGCTGCATAGGTATTTCTATTTGCTTCCAGTCTAAAATCAATCAGTTTATCTAAGTCTGTTTTTATATCCACAGAAATATTAAGCATACAATCCTGATCCCTAACCAAATAATCAATGGATACATTAAATAAATCACTAATCTGAATCAGATTTGAAATATCCGGGTAAACCTGTCCTGACTCCCATTTAGCCACAGCCTGTCTGGATACATCAAGTCTCTCAGCCAATTCTTCCTGCGTAAATCCTTTACTTTTTCTCAGTAATTGCAGTTTTTCTGAAAAAATCATTTTCATCACCTCAAATTTATTATACAAAAGCCCTGCCGCCATAAACATAAGTCTATATTTGCAATTTTGCTACTTTTATTATACAAGCAAATCTTTCTTCTGCTTTTTCTTTTATATCCAGCCTTGTTCTTTCCAGTAAGAAGCGTCCTTAGCTGCGCCAAAGCCCGACTTTTGCATATTCCCCATCATTTTGAATATAAACCTTTGATAAGGTCCACGGCGAATTTTTACTTGATCTTTCTTAACTCTATTGGCAACTTTCCTTACCTTTTGCTCTATTTTTAACTTTGTTTGAGCTTTCACATCCTCCCATTTTGTCGCCGCTACGGTCTGATTAATGCAATATATTTTGGGAATTCCCCACCAAAAGAGTTGCTTTGCAATTTGTTTTGTGGCTGCCCTTGCACCCGCACCAGCTGTTGTGGATATGGCAATGGCTAATTTGCTTTCCATTGCAGCAAATGGACGATGGGTCATCCAGCGATAAGCCATATGATCGAAAAAAATTTTTAATTGACCCGTCATACCCATACAGTAATTGGGTGTCTCAACAATGATGATATCTGCCTGCTCAAGGGCTTGAATAATTGGCTTTGTCATACTTCTGTGGGGACATTCTTCCTCGTCTTTTAATATACAAGTAAAACAGCCAAGACAAGGGGGGATATCATTTACATAAAACTCTTGACATTCATCCCCCTTAGTTATGAGATAATCTAGCAAGAGACGTGTTGTGTGCCATGTACTTCCCTGGTGCTTTTGCCCATGTAAAACCGTAATCTTCATTTTTTACCTCCTGACATACATTCTTGAAAACTGACTGACATGCTTTTTTATGCTTTGAATGATTTCTTCTTCCTGAGTTTCATCGTAACTTTCAAGGAGCAAAAATAAAGGCGCATAAAATTGTAATGCCATAATCTTAGGATCGGCATCCAGTAATTTTCCTTGTTCTATAAGTTTTTGAAAAAGTTCTGTCTGATATTTTAATGGTTCTTTGATAAACATATCTTTAAAAAGATCCCCGGCAGCTAAATTACGATACTTTTCTCCTATAAGCATTTTGCGGAAGGATACTGCAAATTCATCTTTTGCAAAATATAAAAATAGGCTTACGGCAAGTTCTTGCAAACCTTCTTCTGATAGGGCAGCATACTGCAATGCTGTTTCTTTAGATTTTCCCATAGGGATATTGAGTTTTTTTACTATTTGCTCATAACGATTTTGCATCTCTGCAAGTAAATGATTAAAAAGCTCTTCCTTACTTGAAAAGTAATTATAGATAGAGGCTGCTTTGATACCAACCTCCTTTGCCAGTTCTCGCATCGAAACGCCATTATAGCCCCGTTCAGCAAAAAGCCGTAATGCGGTCTGAAGAATTAAGTCTTTGGTTGTCATAAAACGCACCTCACAAAAACAAATTGAAAATATAAAATGAAAAACTAACAAATGTTAGTTTTATTATACCTAACGCTTGTTAGTTTATCAATATGAATAAAATAATTTCTATTTTGCACTTTTTGTTGTCATGTCCTGATGATTGCCATAAAAAGTCTTCAATTAAAACGCCATTGGCTTTTAGTCTATTCATTTTATTGGAAACCCCAGGGCTTTTAAAAAATCCTCATTTTATTTCAAAAAAAAAATATATATTGCATTTGCCTATAAAATATGTAATAATCTTCTTGCTTAATGCACATCCTATTCTTTAGTATTTTTAGTATCCCATAGAAAGGTAGTGGTGTTAGGGGTGGAAAAAAAGTTAACCTTATATGGTTTTAACAATCTTACAAAGTCCCTGAGTTTTAATATTTATGACGTATGCTATGCAGCAAGTGATCGAGAAAAAAAAGATTATATCGAATATATAGATGAGCAGTATAATTCTGAAAGACTCACGAATATTTTGTGTAAAGTTGCTGAAATTATCGGTGCTAATATACTGAATATTTCTAAGCAGGATTATGAACCTCAGGGGGCTTCTGTTAATATTTTGATCGCAGAGGGACAATTGCTTCCCCATGAAATAAATGAATCTTGTAATCAGGGCATTGTAAATGGAAAGGCTTTACAAAAAGAAACCGTACATGCCCATTTAGATAAAAGTCATGTAACCGTACATACTTTCCCGGAGCACCATCCTGATAATGCTATTTCTACTTTCAGAGTAGATATTGATGTTGCAACCTGTGGTAAGATTTCTCCACTTAATGCACTGGATTTTTTAATAAACAGTTTTGATTCAGACATAATAACGATAGACTACCGAGTTAGAGGCTTCACCCGGGATATCCATGGTAAAAAATATTATATTGACCACGACATCAAGTCCATACAGGATTATATCGATAATAATATTTTAAAAAAATACGATGCGGTTGATGTAAATGTCTATCAATCGAATACTTTCCATACCAAAATGCTTATAAAAGAAGTGGAACTGCAAAATTATCTTTTTAATCAGGACGTTTATGAAATACCTCCTATGAAAAGGCTTGAAATTATTGACAGCCTTCGCAAAGAAATGATTGAAATTTTTAGCGGTATGAATATTTATGATACATAGGAGGTGATTAGGTTGGATCAAAACAGAGCTCCTCTTTATGAAGCTTTAGAAAAACACAGAAAAGATAGAATCGTACACTTTGATGTCCCAGGACACAAAGGCGGCCGGGGCAATAAAGAGCTGAGTCTCTTTCTTGGAGAAAAATGCCTTAAAGCAGACGTTAATTCCATGAAACCTCTAGACAACTTAAATTATCCCGTATCGGTTATTAAAGAAGCACAGCAATTGGCTGCGGAAGCTTTCGGAGCCCATAGCTGCTTTTTTATTGTAAACGGTACAACATCAGCTGTTCAAGCCATGGTGATGTCTGCCTGCAAAGCGGGTGAAAAAATACTCATGCCCCGTAATGTCCATATTAGTGCTTTAAATGCCCTTATTTTATCTGGAGCCATTCCTGTTTATATCGATCCTGGTATCAATAACCGGCTTGGTATAGCCCTCGGTATGTCCATGGCTGATATTAAAAAAGCCATTGAAGAGCATTCTGATGCCAAGGCAATTTTAGTCAACAATCCAACCTATTATGGAATTTGCTCCAATTTAAAGGAAATTGTTGAGCTGGCGCATAGTCATAACATGCTGGTACTGGTCGATGAAGCTCACGGTACCCATTTTTATTTTGGCGATAATATGCCTGTTTCCGCCATGAAAGCGGGTGCAGACATGGCAGCAGTCAGTATGCACAAAACTGGTGGTTCCCTGACACAAAGCTCCCTGCTGCTGTGCGGAAAAAATGTAAACCATGACTATGTACGGCAAATCATCGGCCTTACCCAGACAACCAGTGCTTCTTATTTACTCCTTGTGTCCCTGGATTTGGCTAGAAAAAATTTAAGCTTAAATGGAAAGGAAATATTTAATAAAATTAGCGAACTGGCTGAATACGCCAGAAAGGAAATTAATAATCTCGGGGGCTATTATGCCTTTTCCCATGAACTGGTGAACAACGTTAATATTTATAACTTTGATACAACCAAACTTTCAATCAATACAAGGGAAATTGGGCTGGCAGGAATTGAAGTTTACGATATCTTACGGGACGATTATGACATTCAGGTTGAATTTGGGGATCTGGGCAATATTTTAGCTGTTGTATCTGCTGGTGACAGAGCAATGGAAATCGAACGGCTTATTTCTGCCCTTTATGAGATTAAAAGACTTTATGCCAAAGAACCAGCCAATATGTTTGACCATAACTATATTCAGCCTGAAGTGGTCTATACGCCACGAAAAGCCTTTTATGCCAATAAGAAAATGATGTCTTTAAAAGACTCCAAAGGTAAAGTCAGCGGAGAATTTGTTATGGCTTATCCGCCTGGCATACCAGTTTTAGCCCCCGGCGAAAAAATCACGGCTGAAATTATTGATTATATCAGTTATGCCAAGGAAAAAGGCAGTGTAATGATGGGCCCTCAAGATATGGATCTTAAAAATATCTTGGTATTGGAGGGATGATATGGATTTATGGTTTACTGAATATTATACAAAAAATGCCCGCTTTTCTATTAAAGTCGATAAACATATCGTCAGCGTAGAAAGTGAATATCAGCGTATAGATGTCTTTGATTCTTACCTCTTTGGCAGGGTTTTGGTGCTGGACGGCTACTTGATGTTAACAGAAAAAGACGAATTTATCTATCATGAAATGATGACCCATATTCCAATGGCAGTAAACCCAAAAATCCGTGACGTTCTTGTGATTGGAGCCGGCGATGGCGGTGTTGTAAGAGAGCTTACTAAATACGACTCCATTGAGCGGATTGATATGGCAGAAATCGATAAAATGGTCGTGGATATCTGTAAAGAATATTTGCCTCTGACCGCATGCAAACTGGATGATGAACGGGTAAAAATCTATTATGAGGATGGTCTTAAATTTGTCAGGAGCAAAGAAAATGCATACGATTTAATCATCGTTGATTCAACGGATCCCTTTGGACCAGGAGAAGACCTTTTTACTAAGGAATTTTACGGCAATTGTTATAAGGCATTAAAGGACTCCGGCATCCTGGTTAATCAGCATGAAAGTCCTTATTATCCCAATGATGCCTTAGCAGCCAAAAGAACACATCAAAGGATAAATTCCGTATTCCCTGTAGCCAAAGTCTATCAGGCCCATATACCAACTTATCCGTCTGGTCATTGGCTTTTTGGCTTTGCCTCAAAAGGGCTTGACCCAATTACGGATTTAGATCCTGACTGGAATTCTCTCAGCATCAAGACCAGGTACTACAATATGGATTTGCATAAAGGTTGTTTTGCATTACCAAACTATGTAAAGGAGCTTTTTGAAAATGCTTGAGAAAAATATTCATAATATCTTAGGCTGTGATAAAGATTATCAGAACAGTAAAATTGTCATTTTTGGAGCGCCTTTTGATGGGACAACCTCTTACCGGCCAGGGGCTAGATTTGCAAGTGCTGCCATCCGCAATGAAAGCTACTCCATAGAAACCTATAGCCCTTACCAAGATAAGGATTTAGAAGATATCGCTGTCTTTGATGCAGGGGATTTGGAACTGCCTTTGGGCAATCCGGCAAAAGTCCTTGTGCAAATTGAAAATTTTGCACAAAATATCTTAAACGACGAAAAAATTCCGCTTATGATAGGCGGCGAACATCTGGTAAGTTTAGGAGCAGTAAAGGCTGCGGTAAAAAAATATAAAGACCTTCATATTATTCATTTTGATGCCCATTCAGATTTAAGAGACGAATATTTGGGTGAAAACCTGTCCCATGCTACGGTGATGAGGCGCTGTTGGGATTTAGTTGGAGACAACAGGATTTTTCAATTTGGCATAAGAAGTGGCTCCAGAGAAGAAATTAGCTGGGGTAAAAAACATGTTCATACTTGTTTTTTTAACTTTAGCCAGTTGGATTATGTTGTAGACAACTTAAAAGATAAACCAATATATTTTACCATTGATTTAGATGTTCTGGACAGCTCAGTATTTCCTGGAACAGGAACCCCTGAAGCAGGTGGTGTTACTTTTTGTGAGCTTTTAGATGCGATTAAAAAGGTATCTAAGTTAAATATCGTTGCCATGGATATTACCGAACTTGCCCCGCCTCTTGATGCCACAGGTGCATCAACGGCGCTGGCTTGCAAGCTTTTACGTGAAATCCTCTTATATATTTATAAATAAATTTTTAGAGGAATTTTAATTAAAGAAATCTTATTTTTGAAATGGAGGTTTTGATATGGGAAAAGCATTAATCATTGGTGCCGGTGGTGTCGGCAGAGTTGTAGCGCACAAATGTGCACAAAACCCTGATGTGTTTGAAGAAATTATTATTGCCAGCAAAACAAAAGAAAAATGCAACCAGCTAAAAAAAGAGTTAGATGGTGGCAAAGCCAAAATTTATTCTGAACAAGTAGATGCCGACAACACTGAAGAAGTCATCAATTTAATTAACAAATATAAAGTGGACATTGTCATTAATGTTGCTTTGCCATACCAGGACTTAACCATAATGGATGCTTGCCTTGCAACAAAGACAGACTACGTGGATACTGCCAATTACGAGCCCCCGGATGTGCCAAAATTCGAATACAAATGGCAGTGGGCATATAAGGAAAAGTTCGAGCAGGCGGGTATTACAGCCCTTTTAGGCAGTGGTTTTGACCCTGGTGTTACGGGTGTGTTTACTGCTTATGCTCAAAAACATTATTTTGATGAAATCCACTATATCGATATCCTCGATGCTAATGCAGGAGACCATGGCTATCCTTTTGCCACAAATTTCAATCCTGAAATCAATATTCGTGAAATTACAGCTCCAGGCAGCTACTGGGAAAATGGAAAATGGATTGAAACCGCGCCCCTGGAAATTAAAAGAACTTACAATTTCCCTGAAATAGGTAATATGGACATTTATCTGTTACACCATGAAGAAATTGAATCCTTAGCTAAAAACATTAAAAACGTAAAAAGAATTAGATTCTGGATGACATTCTCTCAAAAATATTTAACCCACCTTCAAGTTCTGCAAAATGTTGGCATGACCTCCATCGAGCCAATTGAATTTGAAGGTAAGCTAATACAACCTTTACAATTCTTAAAAGCGGTATTACCTGACCCTGCGACTTTAGGCCCAAGAACCAAAGGTAAAACCAATATCGGCTGTGTTTTCCAGGGAATCAAAGACGGTAAACCCAGACAATATTATGTTTATAATGTTTGCGATCATCAGGAATGCTATAAGGAAGTTGGTGCTCAGGCTGTTTCCTATACAGCAGGTGTGCCAGCCATGATTGGTGCAATGATGGTACTGACGGGCAAATGGAAAAAACCTGGTGTATTCAATGTAGAAGAATTTGATCCCGATCCATTTATGGATGCATTAAATAAAAACGGACTGCCCTGGAAAGAAAGTTTTTCACCAGAATTATTAGATTAAAGGTGAGCCTATGGAGAAAAATATGCAAATTTTCAAAAGTATTGATTTAAATATTGATTCATCCCAGCTTCCAACGCCTATCTATATCGTGGATGAAAGGTTAATCGAAAAAAACCTTAAAATATTAAAAGAGGTGATTGATAGGACCGGCTGCAAGATTCTTCTTGCCCAAAAAGCCTTTTCCATGTTCTATCTCTATCCTCTTATTGGTCAGTATCTGACTGGTACAACAGCCAGTTCTCTTTTTGAAGCCAAATTGGGCTATGAAGAGATGAAAGGAAGAGAAGTTCACATCTATGCCCCTGCCTACAGGGAAGATGAGTTTGATGAAATTATTAAAATATGCGATCACATTATTTTTAATTCATTTTCTCAGTGGAATAAATACAAGGATAAAATAAAAGCCTCTGGCAAAAAGATTGAATGTGGTCTTCGAATCAATCCGGAATATTCGGAAATTGAGACCGAAATATATAACCCCTGTGCTGCAGGCTCCAGACTGGGTATTACCCTGGAACAGTTTAAAGAGCAGGATTTAGAAGGCATAGATGGGCTGCATTTTCACACCATGTGTGAGCAAAACTCTGATGTCCTGAAACGAACTATAGAAGTAGTAGACAAGAAGTTTGGCGATTATATCAGGAAAATGAAATGGATTAACTTTGGCGGCGGGCATCATATTACAAGAACAGATTATGACATCGATACACTTATCGAATGTATCATGTATTTCAAAAATAAATATAATGTAGAAGTTTACTTAGAACCCGGTGAAGCCATTGCTTTAAATGCAGGCTATCTGGCAGCCAGAGTCCTTGATTTTGTCAAAAATAAAATGGATATTGCCATTTTAGATACTTCTGCAGCATGCCACATGCCTGATGTCATCGAAATGCCTTACAGACCAAAAATCATCGGTGCTGGTGAACCAGGTGAATACCCATATAATTACCGCTTTGGTGGTCTGACCTGTCTGGCAGGAGACATTATCGGAGACTATTCCTTTAAAGAACCTTTAAAAGAAGGCGATATTCTAGTCTTTACTGATATGGCCATCTACACCATGGTAAAGAACAATACCTTTAATGGAGTAAATCTCCCCGCCATTGCAAGTTATAACGATAAAGAGGGCCTGAAAATCATCAGACAATTTGGATATGAAGATTTTAAAGGACGTCTGTCATAAATAATAACGAGACAAGGGGACGGTTGCGCTGTTTCAAGAAACTTGAAACAGCACAACCGTCCCCTTGTTTCATCTTTTCATTCTTTCATGCAAGGATGCAGATACTGCCCATGCTTTTTGGTGAATTTTCCATATTGAATTGAAAACTGAGGACAACGGTGTAAACAAGCAAGACAGATAGAACATTTATCTTTCACCCAGACAGGTCGTCCGGATTGGATCTCGATGGCATCCACAGGACAATTTTGAGCACACAAGCCACAGCCTATACAGCTATCCTCAACGCTTAAATGTTTGGTTTCCCGCACTTTTTCATAAATGTACCGGCATAACTTTACCGCAGGCATTGGCATACGAAAGCTTAAAAAATTCCCAGATTCAGTATTTTTGATTTGTTTTATGATTTTATCAATTTGTATTTCAGCTTTTTGATTGACTTTGCTAACTTTTACAGGATCGTTTAAATCAAATATGGGAGTCCAGGTATCTGGCATTCTTACGCAATAACTCGCTGAAAGTTCAAGGCCTAATCTTTTTAAATGCCTTTTAACAAAAGTATCTGCTTGTCCAGTTACTGTTCCATAAGTTGCCGCAAAAAATGTATATGGACGATGGCTAACAACTAATTGAAAATACTCTAAAAAATCATCTACGATTGAAGGCAAACCCCAATAATAGATTGGAGATACTATTCCTAAGTTTTCCCCTTCCTTTAGCTTAAAGGCATATTCATTATTTTTGATACAATCTGTAATGGAAATCAGTCTGTCCTTCGTTTCTTTTGCAATTCTTGATGCCAGATATTTGCTGTTTCCAGTAGCTGAAAAATAGAAAATCATAGCTCTGTCTTCCTTTACTGCCATAAAATATTCTTAATGGTCTGTGCAGTTACAGTAGTATTCATCAATGGCTGGAGTTTATTGAAAACTTTTGCTGGTTCGCCAACAAGCATATATCCAACAAATACACCATTTTTAAATACCAGCCTGGAATAGGAAAATCTTTCTTTGTCAATCATTTGGTCTATTTCATAAGCTGCTTTTTTATTATCTGTCAGATTAAGCCCCGTATCCCCTACACTAACAACTCTTGTATTCATCGTCGCAAGGATATAAGGAAGGTCTTCACTTTTATAAACAGCATTTCCTCCGGCAGCATTAATACCTGCAACTTGTCCCTGTTTTCCGGCAACTGCCCATTGCCCATACCATCTGCCGTTAACACTTGCTACATCTCCTGCTGCATATATATCTTTAATATTCGTCTCCATTTTTTCATTAACAATTAAACAGCGGTCCATATTGATACCTCTACTTTGACAAATAGATGTATTGGGGGCAACACCAACTGCTACAATAACCAGATCGGCTTCAAAGAAGCTGCCATCAGTCATACCAACTTTCATAACATGTCCATTATGATCTCCCACAAAACCTTCAACAGATTTCCCGCACAATACGGATATTCCCAGACTCTGCACTTTATCTTTAAAGATTTCTGAACCTTCTTCATCCAATTGCTTTGGAAGTAATCTTGGCATACATTCTATCAATGATACCTCAGTACCCATCTCAGAAATTTTATGTGCCGCTTCTAAACCAAGCAGTCCACCACCAATAACGACTGCTTTTCTGGCAGCTAAAAGCTCTTTATTTATTTTGACTATATCATCTGTTGTCCATATGGTATAGACGCCTGAAAGTTCCTTACCTTCAAAAGAAGGCATGATTGGCGTGCTTCCAGTTGCCAAAACCAGACTGTCATAACCATACTCTTTTCCATTTACGCTAATTTTTTTAGCCTTAATATCTATAGCTGTCACCTTTGAAGAAAGCTCAAGTTGAATCTTGTTTTTTTCAAACCATTCTTCGTGGTTAATTTCAAGTTTATCATAAGCCAGATTTTTACCAATGTAATCGCATAAACGAAGCCTGTAATACGGTAATTGATTTTCTTCACCAAACATGATTATTTTTGCCTCTGGATCCTGAGTTCTTGCTGCCTTTGCTGCTGAAAAGCCTGCATTCCCGCTTCCAACAATTAAAATTTGTCTCGAATTACTCATAACATCTGCCCTCCAAATTTAATTGAATCTTTATTTATTATAGCACATTAAAGAAAAACAAAAACAAAATTAAAAGCCTTCCAAAAAGAAGGCTCAAAATTTCTTTAAAGACCCATAATTATTTTTTTCGCTGGTAATATGGATGAGGCACTCATGGAAAACTCATCAAGACCATATTCAACCAGAATTGGAATGGCTGTTTCGTCGCCAGCCATTTCACCGCACATACCAA
>JAAYML010000034.1 GCA_012521395.1 Candidatus Epulonipiscium sp.
ATAAATACATCTGAATTTTCCCTGATTCTTTTGGCTGCTGCTTTTACCCGATTAAATTCTTCTTTATCATAATTTACAGGTAAGTCAATCCAACCTAAAAAATCATTTCCTGCTCCAGTTTTATTGTGAAGCATATTATGAGCATCTTTTAATTGCCAGAGGGCATTTTTTATTTCCTCATCCCTAATGCCGGCGTTTGAATAATCAAATAATATTTTTCCCATCTGTATCCTCCTTATTTTTAATGATTCTCTACAAAAATCATTAAAAGTATACCACGACTTGTCTTAAAATTAAATATTTAATTTAATTTTAATTAATTTCATATAAGGAGGCAAAGTCATAACCTTGTGCTTTAAGATATTGAATCATATCATTTAAAGCTTCTGTATTGGATGACGATACCGCATGGAGTAAAATAATAGCACCAGGATGATGGTTGTCAACCACGTGTTTAAGGGCAGCTTCTTTCCCTGGCTGATCATTGACGTCCCAGTCTTTATAAGCCATACTCCAAAAGATGGTCTTATATCCTAGATCTTTCGTAATTTGAAGAGTTCTTTCACTATATTCTCCTGCAGGAGGTCTAAAGAAAGGATCCATGTCTTTCCCGGTTATTTCTTCAAAATACCTAGCTGTTTCCGTAATTTCATATTTTACTTCTTCATCGTTTTTACTGGGAAGACTGGGATGGGTAACCGAATGGTTACCTACCACATGACCTTCATCGACCATTCTTTTTATCAGTTCTGGCTGAGATTTTATATATGACTTTGTAACAAAGAAGGCCGCTTTTACATTGTTTTCTTTTAAAATATCTAATATCTTACTGGTATAGCCATTTTCATAACCTTCATCAAAAGTCAGGTAAATCTTTTTTTCACTGATATTGCCTAAATAATAAGCATCATATTTAGAAAGATCAATTTCCGACTGGGCCCCTGGAGGAAGATGTTCATTATTTCTTTTAAACCACCAGGACTTTAAGTCATTAGAAAGCTTTGTGGTAGTTCCAGGCTCATTTTTAGAAACTTCTTCTTTCTTGTCCTGATTGCCTGTATTCCCTTTATCGTCTTTATTGACAGGATTCTCTATATCTTCATTTTTGGGCTCTGCATCTTCTTCTTGTTTTTCTTCTATTGTTTCTTCCAGTTCTTCTTCATTTGCTTCTTCCATTTCAGTGTCTTCATTTTGTATTTCTTCCTGAGAATTTTCTATAACCTGCTTGTCTTCATCTTCCATAGCAATATCTTTTGAATCACAAGCGGTCAAAAAAACCGTAATAACCATAAAAATAAAAAACATCATAAATAATTTTTTCATGATATCATCCTCTCTAGTCTCCTATGATGTCATAATATCACGTTTTTTTCGTTTTTTCTACATAAATTGAAAAACCAACTCTTAAGAGTTGGTTTACAAAAGGGGATTGGCATGTCTTGCTTTTAGTCTTTCCCACCTTCTATCCACTTCTTTTTGTATGCTTTCTACAATATCCGCATACTCTGGCTTAACCAGATGTTTGGTTCTTCCCATCATCTTTAACCAGTCAATAACTGGTATCTTTTTATTCCGTTCTTCCGGATTATAGGTGATTGTGGTTATTCCTTCTTCTATTTCATATAAGGGATGATAACAGCAGTTTACCGCTGCATCTATGACACTTCTTTCATAGCGGGGGTTATCATTCCAGTTCAAAGGACATGCAGAAAGAGCTTTAATAAACGCTAAGCCGTATTCATTAGCATATTTTTGTGCTTTGGCTGCCTTTTTGATAAAATCTGTAGGTTGGCTTTCTGATACAGTAGCTACATAAGGAATGTTAGTTGCAGCAAAGATTTGTGGTGTATCTTTATGGAAAGTTAATTTCCCTTTTTGAGCAGGACCGACGTGAGAAGTTGAACTCTTAGCTCCCATAGGGGTTGTATAGGATAATTGATAACCTGTATTCATATAGCCTCCATTATCATATTCCATAATAATCATTTTATGGTTTCTTAAGGCTGCCCCTATCGCTGCACCCATTCCTATATCAAGACCTCCGTCCCCTGTTACCATGATAAAAGTGAAATTGTCGCCCTGAGGCAATTCTCCCCGCCTCTTCTTTTCATGAAACATTTCTACCAGGCCTGATAAAGTCGCTGCCCCGTTTTGAAATAAGTTATGAATGAAAGTTACCCTAAAAGCACTTTTTGGATAAGGTGAACTAACCACATAGCCACAGCCAGTTTGGAATAAAAGAACTACTTCTCCTTCGATACCTCTGAGCAGCATATTGACATTGACAGGAATTCCACAACCAGGACAAGCTCCATGACCAGCCGTCCATCTTTTTGGCATTCTGGTTGAATCCTTTACCTGACCGCCTTTTACTTTAAACCTTCCTGTTGCTTCATCGAATTCTACAGAAGTAATCCCTGGTCTTGCTTTTTCACCTGTAATCGGTTCAAAATACCTTTCAATTTTATAATCTTGCTTGCCTTTGTAATGACCAAAGTAGTCAAATCTTTTTTCTACTTTGCCTTTTTGGGCTGTTTCATAAGCCCTGTTTAGCATTTCTATACCTTCTTCAATATAGAAATCCCTTCCGCTTAAGCCATAAACTAAGCTGGCAACTTCGATATTGGCTTTATAATCCTGCAAAGCAGCTTTTAATTCCAGAGTCATGTTTCCCCCTTCAGCCCCATAACTGTCTTGCCTGTCTGCGACAATAATAGATTTTACATTTTTACATATTTCATAGAGTTCTTTTTTAGGGAAAGGGCGAAGGACATTAGAAGTAAATACACCAACTTTTTTCCCTTCTTTTCTTAACTTGTCCACTGCCATTCTGGCCGTATCATAACTGGAGCCTAAAATAAACAAAGCCGCTTCCGCATCTTCCATCCTATAGCCTTCTGCCATCTGATAAGCCCTGCCTGTCAGCTCCTGATATTCTGCAAAAATTTCAGGAATGACTTTTCTTGCTTCTTCCATAGCCAGATGCAGTTGATATTTGTTGTTTAATAAGTCTGGTTCATTCATATAACTTCCTACAATAATCGGATTTTCTTTATCAAGGGTATGATACTCCGGATTGGGCTTACCAATAAAATTTTGAACATCTTCATCCTTTGCAATAATTTGGGCTCTTCTTTTCTGGTGGCTGGTGAAAAAGCCATCAAATGCGATGATTATAGGAAGCTTAACTTTTTCTGCTATTTTTAATCCG
>JAAYML010000035.1 GCA_012521395.1 Candidatus Epulonipiscium sp.
AGGATTTGCTTAAACTGGCCATGGCAGAGCATGAGCGCTGGTGCAAAGAGCGGATTGCCGACGGCTGGGTTTACGGAGAAAAAAGGGATAATGAGAAAAAGATCCATCCCAGCCTTGTAACCTGGGAACAGCTTAGCGAAGAAGATAAGCAAAAGGACGTAGACGTTATCCTGAAAATTATTACTTTGTTTGATAGAATAGGCTTAGAGCTTTATTATAAGTAGTGGAATGTCAAGGGGACGGTTTAACATTCTTCATTTCACATGATCTTGTACTTTAAAGAGGGAGGAATCTTATGATACCTAAGGATACGAGGATTTTTTTGAGCTGCCACACCGATGACAAAAATGAAGCCATGCAAATAAAAGAGCTGCTCAATGCAGACGGTTGGTGGAACATCACTATGCTGGCTGAAGAGAGCAAGGCAGAAGAGGCAGAAATTGGGAAGATTAGGGGAGAAGATGTATTTATACCTGTCCTTTCTCGCTCCTATGCGATGGATGCGCATTTGGTGTTAAATGAGTTTTCTTACGCGGCGACAGTTGTTTATGCGACGTGCCATCCCATATGGAAAGAAAGCATTAAGGAAATACAAGAAGCAGTCGAGGATAAGGAACTTTTAAGCGTTTTGGAAATGATGACAGCAAGATATCTTAACAACTCCCAGGTGACTCTTCCCGGCGAAGCGGTGGAAACTCTGAAGAAAACCATACCTCATACGCCCTCTAGACAGTTTCCTCCTCCGAGTCCCCAAGATAAGCCGTGTTCCGCTTACACGAGACAAAATAACCCTGCTGAAAAAGATAAATATTTGTTCATTAGTTACGCTCATAATGACGCGGCGGTTGTTTATGACGTTATTCGAGAAATATATGAAGCTGGTTGGGATTTATGGTATGATCAGGGCATCAAGCCAACAAAACAGTATCTTCCGACCATATCTGGCAACCTGAGAAACTGCTCAGTTTTTGTTCTCATGCTGACGGATGTTTGCGTACATCGTCCGTTTGTGATGGATTATGAGCTTGAGTACGCGAAGTGGCTCGGGCTTCCAATCATAACAGTCCGTCTCAAGGGAACCCCCCCGTGGACGGAAGAATGGATAGAGCGAGATGCATTGCTTCAGCGTATAGAGATTGAAGCGCAAAAAATTGGCTTTCTGAAAAAAGACACCCGTAAGGCAGTATCACCGTCCTTACAGAATAATGTTATATATGATATTCCGATGCCACGTGTGCCAGGATTTGCGTTTTCAATAAATGGGGATAAGCTAATATTAGACCAATATATTGGACAGGAATCCAAGGTATGTGTTCCGGGAAAAGTTACGACCGATGACGGAAAGGAATACAATGTTGTTATTGGCAGAAGGGCCTTTTCATTATCCGATCTCAATAGTAAGAGAATCTCTGATTCTGCGTTGTTCGACCCGATCAGGTCGGTTGTCATTGAAGAAGGAGTAACATCCATTGAGGATTTTGCATTCAAAGATTGCTTGAATTTGACGGATATTACGATTCCAGTCAGTGTCACGCACATAGGCGAAGAGGCTTTTAGTAACTGTATCAACCTAAAGAGCGTTTCCATTCCCCCAAAGGTAGAGAGTATTGGCAGAAAGGCTTTCAGTCAATGTAAAGGGCTTGAACAAGTTACAATCCCAGCTAGCGTAAAAAAACTCGGCTGGTCAGTATTCGAGCAATGTTATAACCTTAGGAATGTTGTTATAGAAGAAGGTATCACCTCCATACCTGAGAACATGTTCAGAAATTGCGCATTTGAGGATATCGTGATTCCTGAAAGCGTAACAGAAATTGGAATTAACGCATTTGCGAATTGCCAAAAGCTGCGGCGTATCGACTTGCCTAAGCATGTTAAGACCATCGGTAGCCAGGCATTTCAAGATTGCGGACGTTTAGAACATATTGTGATACCGGATGGGGTCGAGAAAATTGATTTCGATACATTCCGAAATTGCTCGTCTCTTGAAAGCGTTGCGATTCCTGAGAGCGTAAGCCGTATTGAAGCTCGTGCATTTGAGAATTGCTTCAAACTGGTGAATATTAACATTACTAAAAATATTATATACATCGGTGAGTATGCCTTCAGAAACTGCAAAGCACTAGCGATAGAAAACATCGATGATCTACATGAATCTCTTTATGTAGCGCCCAATGCTTTTCAGGGCGCGGCTACAAATATATTGTTCAGTTCAGGTATCGAATGGGATGACATTAGTGATGTACTAGATGAACATCAAGATGGAATCGAGGCTTTATTAGAGTTGCGAGGCAGGAAAGAGCAGACGCCGGCCACTGCCAAGACATATAGTGGTGCGCTACCGCAATGTGACGATGGCCCGCGGGCTTTGGTCATCTTAGCAGACGAGGATATGTCCTTTAAGATTACTGAGAAACAAATGGTTGCTGATTTTGTGACGGAACTTTACTGGGAAGGCTATAATGTCCATTATGAAGATATATTAAACAACAGAGCAATGGACTGTGAGTATATATTGGCTTTCTTAACCCGGAAGACAATGGAATCACAAATCATACTTGGCGTATTGGAAAAGGCAATTAAGCGCGATCCATCAAAGGTTATTCTGGTGGTTTTAGAAAAAGGAGTATCATTACCTGGTGATCTGAATGCCGCCACGCGCGGGCATCAAGCAATAATGAAAATGAACAATACCGATGCGGGCCTTGTGGCAGAAATTCGCAGGATTCTTAAGGATGAAGAATTTAAATGTCATACGGAGCGCCCCAGAGGATTTGTAATCACCGAAACCGTCCTGTATGAAGATAAAATTTCAATACTTAAGAGCTTCAAACCAACAGGCTTTCAAAAGGTGATTATTCCGCAGAGTTTTACCGAATCACCCATGCGGCTGAGAGTAATCGGAGCGTGGTCCTTCAATGACGGCTGTGAGTTCATAGACAGCATCATCATACCTGAAGGTGTTATCGAGATAGAGAGTTTCGCGTTTGTAGGTTGCCATTCATTGGGAAGTATTGTAATTCCAAAAAGCGTTAATAAAATCGGCCAAGTCGCGATCGGCAAATGGACAGTCATTTACGCCTACGAGGGCAGTGCGGCAGCACAGTATGCCATAGATAACGGTATATCGTATAAAATATTATATTAATAATGAACAAGAAAGCCCTGTGATCCAGCATTTATGGTTCTACATCAAATGTTGGGGTGGAACAAGTAAAATGAAATAGCGTATGTGTTACTGGCAGATGATCGTATTTGGTTATCTGCCAGTTTTCTATGACGATTTTGCTAGGTCTATCTATGTAGAAAAATATGAAGAGAAATTACTTACGCTACAAAAACGTGGGTAATTTTTATATTATTTTACCCATATTACATTGAAATGGGAAAAGATTACATATATAATGTAGTCATAAGGAGTGGTTTATATGGCTGATGTGAAGCTTCTGCCACCAGATGCAGAACTTGAAACCAAGAGAGTATTGAAACAGCTTGCAAGATCTCATAGAGCATTGGCAGAACTCAAAGGTTTTGCGGGTATGATACCAAATAAAAATATTCTTATAAATGCTGTAACTATTAATGAAGCCAAAGACAGCTCTGAAATTGAGAATATTATAACCACACACGATGAATTATTTAAAGCAATGTCTCAGGAGAATTATAACAACACGGCAGCAAAAGAAGTTGTAAGCTACAGGACTGCACTTTGGCATGGTTATGAACTGGTAAAGGATAAGCAAATTTTAACAACTAATATGATTGTTGAAATTCAGCAACTAATTGAGAAAAATCGTGCCGGGATAAGAAAGCTTCCGGGTACTGTACTGAAAAATGAATCAACAGGGGAAGTGGTATATAATCCTCCAAGCGGGGAAAAGGAAATAATGGCTCTTATGAGGAACCTCGAAAAATATATAAATGACGATTATGATAATGTTGATCCTCTTATTAAGTTAGCAGTCATTCATTACCAGTTTGAGACGATACATCCGTTCTATGATGGCAATGGAAGGACAGGAAGAATTATAAATGTATTGTATCTTATCCTGAAAGAATTATTGGATAGTCCAATACTTTACCTTAGTAAATATATAATCCGGAATAAATCGGCATATTACAGGCTGTTGCAAGATGTACGGACAAAAGGCGTCTTTGAGGAATGGATACTGTTTATACTGGATGGCATAGAACAGACTGCTGAAGAAACATTACTGCTTGTAAAGAGGATCAATGATGTTGTGGAAAAGACAGTTGAGGACATCAAAAATATGTTGCCCAAAATATATTCAAGGGAACTTGTAAACTTACTTTTTTATGAGTTTTTTACCAAAATTGTATATATCGAAAAAGGACTTGGTATTACAAGGAAAACAGCATCAAATTATTTATCGTCGCTGGAAGATAAAGGATTCCTGGTATCGCAGAAAGCTGGTAAAGAGAGGATATTCCTAAACAAGCGTTTATTTGAAATTGTACAACAAGCCGGAGTATAAAAATAGGTTTGTATTGATTTATAAATTTGCCGGTTGACATTATTCCACATAAATATCATGTGGAGTGCGTAGTATTGATGAGTGCGTCCAGCGAAGCTGGCAAATGCTAACAGGTGAAAGTCCTGTAGTGGTAAAGGTAGGGCAGCCACTTAGTCAGTAACCAGCGTATGAAGTAATTTGTGCGTTGAAGCGTTACG
>JAAYML010000036.1 GCA_012521395.1 Candidatus Epulonipiscium sp.
GATATTGAAGACGATGAAGATATTAGTGAAGACATCGATGACGACTTTTTTGAACCATCTGAAGAAGAGGACGAAATGGACGTTTTAGATTTATTTGACAGTGATGATGATATAGATTTTGAAACGGAATAGGAAAGGAGAGGAATCCATGCCTACAGTAAATATGGATCAATCCGTTTTCTTTGATGCATTAAAAATCTCACTGGCTTCTCCGGATAAAATCAGAGAATGGTCCAGGGGAGAAGTAAAGAAACCAGAAACCATTAATTACCGTACCCTAAAGCCTGAAAGAGACGGTTTGTTTTGCGAAAGAATTTTTGGTCCCAGTAAAGACTGGGAATGTCATTGTGGTAAGTACAAACGCATTCGTTATAAAGGTGTAGTCTGTGACCGCTGTGGTGTTGAAGTTACCAAGTCTAAGGTAAGAAGAGAAAGAATGGGTCATATCGAATTGGCAGCTCCGGTATCTCATATATGGTATTTTAAAGGGATACCAAGCCGTATGGGCCTTATTCTTGACATGTCCCCCAGAGCCTTAGAAAAAGTTTTATATTTTGCATCCTATATTGTATTAGAACCAGGGGACACAGGTTTACAGTATAAGCAACTTTTAACAGAAAAAGAATACAGGGATGCATGTGAGAAATACGGAGCAAATGCATTTCGTGCCGGAATGGGAGCAGAAGCAATAAAAGAACTTTTATGTGCTATTGATTTAGAAAAAGAATCACAAGAACTAAAGAAGGCTTTAAAAGAAACGACTGGTCAAAAGAGAGTCAGAATCATCAAAAGGTTAGAAGTTATTGAAGCATTTAGAAAATCCGGGAACAGACCAGAATGGATGATTCTGGATGTGATTCCCGTATTACCTCCGGATTTACGTCCAATGATTCAATTAGATGGGGGACGTTTTGCAACATCTGATTTGAATGATTTATACAGAAGAGTGATAAACAGAAATAACCGCTTAAAGAGACTCCTTGACTTAGGAGCACCCAATATCATTGTACGTAACGAAAAGAGAATGTTACAGGAAGCAGTAGATGCGCTTATTGATAACGGCAGAAGAGGCCGTCCTGTAACGGGACCTGGTAACAGAGCTTTAAAATCACTTTCTGATATGCTAAAAGGTAAGCAAGGACGTTTCAGACAAAACTTATTGGGTAAACGTGTTGACTATTCAGGTCGTTCTGTTATCGTTGTAGGTCCCAGTTTAAAGATTTATCAATGTGGGCTTCCAAAAGAAATGGCCATCGAGTTGTTTAAGCCATTTGTAATGAAAAAACTTGTTGAAGACGGATTGGCTCATAATATAAAGTCTGCTAAAAGAATGGTTGAAAGACTTCAGTCAGAAGTATGGGATGTTTTAGAAGAGGTTATTAAAGAACATCCTGTGATGTTAAACCGT
Source organism: Candidatus Epulonipiscium sp. (assembly GCA_012521395.1). Classification (GTDB taxonomy): domain Bacteria; phylum Bacillota; class Clostridia; order Lachnospirales; family Defluviitaleaceae; genus JAAYML01. Next base: position 1,409 of record JAAYML010000036.1, read on the forward strand.
GCACCTACATTGCACCGTTTGGGAATTCAAGCTTTTGAACCAGTGTTAGTAGAAGGCCGTGCCATTAAACTTCATCCACTTGTATGTACGGCTTATAATGCAGACTTTGACGGGGACCAAATGGCGGTTCACGTACCCCTTTCCGTTGAAGCTCAGGCAGAATGCAGATTCTTACTTCTTTCTCCAAACAACCTTTTAAAACCTTCGGATGGAGCACCAGTAACTGTACCTTCTCAGGATATGGTATTGGGAACATATTATTTAACTCTTGAGAAGGATGGAGAAAAAGGTGAAGGTAGTATCTTCAAAGACGAAAATGAAGCGATAATGGCTTATTACAATAAATATATCAGTCTTCATGCCAAGATAAAAGTTCGTAGAACAAAAGAAATCAATGGAGAAAAGAAGTCAGCTATAGTCAATACAACTGTAGGCCGTATTATATTCAATGAAGCAATTCCACAGGATATCGGCTTTGTAGACAGAACTAAAGAAGAAAACTTATTTAAATATGAAATAGACTTTTTAGTAGATAAAAAGGCTTTAGGTAAAATTATTGACAGATGTATTAACAAATATGGTGCTACCAATACAGCAGTTGTATTGGACAAAATTAAAGATTTAGGTTTTAAATATTCAACAATTGGCGCGATTACCGTATCTGTATCTGATATGGAAATCCCAAGAGAAAAACAAGATATATTAAACGAAGCCGAAACGACAGTCGATGAAGTGACTAAGCTGTACAGACGCGGCTTAATGACCGATGAGGAAAGATATCAAAAAGTTATTGAAACCTGGAATAAAGCCAACGAAAAAATTACCGATGCCTTGCTCAAGAGCTTAGGTAAGTACAACAATATTTATATGATAGCACATTCCGGGGCCCGTGGTTCTATCAATCAGATCAAACAGTTGGCGGGTATGAGAGGACTTATGGCCAGTGCAACAGGAAAAATTATTGAATTGCCGATTAAGGCAAATTTCCGTGAAGGCCTGTCTGTTCTGGAATACTTCATTTCTGCTAACGGTGCACGAAAAGGGCTTGCAGACACTGCTTTACGTACAGCAGACTCAGGATATCTGACAAGACGTCTGGTTGACGTAGCTCAGGATGTTATTATCCGTGAAGTTGACTGTTGCAGTAATGAAGAAGAAGTACCAGGAATGTGGGTTAAAGCCTTTAAAGATGGCGAAGAAGTGATTGAATCCTTACAAGACAGAATCCGTGGCAGATGGTTGTTAGAAGACGTGATTCATCCGGAAACAGGAGAAGTATTGGCTAAGGCCAATACCATGATTACTCCGGATCAGGCAGAAGCAATTGAAAAAGCGGGTGTTAAAAAAGTTTATATCAGAACTGTATTAACTTGCCGCTCAAAGATTGGTGTATGTTCTAAATGTTATGGCGCAAACATGGCATCCGGCCGCCTTGTAAGAGTGGGAGAATCCGTAGGGATCATCGCTGCTCAATCCATTGGTGAACCTGGAACACAGCTTACAATGCGTACATTCCATGCAGGAGGAATTGCGGGAGATGACATTACCCAAGGTCTTCCACGTGTAGAAGAATTGTTTGAAGCAAGAAAGCCAAAAGGACTTGCTATTATTGCAGAATTTGCCGGTAAGGTTCAGATAAACGATACAAAGAAAAAACGTGAGATTGTTATAACGAACGAAGAAGCGGGAGAATCTAAATCTTATCTTGTACCTTATGGCTCAAGAATAAAGGTTGAAAATGGAAGTTATGTAGAAGCAGGAGATGAACTCACAGAAGGTAGTGTGAATCCTCATGATATCCTTAAAATTAAAGGACTAAGAGGCGTACAGGATTATCTGCTGCAAGAAGTTCAAAGAGTTTACCGCCTGCAAGGTGTTGACATTAATGACAAGCACATAGAAGTTATCGTTCGTCAAATGCTTAAGAAAGTCAGAGTTGACGAAAATGGGGATACAGACTTCCTTCCTGGAAGCCTAGTGGATAGAATGGAATTCGAAGAAACCAATAAACGAATGAGAGAACAAGGTTTAAAAGAAGCAGAAGGCAAAATAGTCCTTTTAGGAATCACAAAGGCTTCTTTAGCAACAGACTCTTTCTTATCTGCTGCTTCATTCCAGGAAACAACCAGAGTATTAACGGATGCAGCGATAAAAGGAAAGAAAGATCCGTTGATTGGTCTTAAAGAAAACGTAATCATTGGTAAACTGATACCTGCTGGTACAGGAATGTACAGATACCGAAAAATTGAAGTAGCTTCCGCAGAGTAAAGAAAGTTTTTAGGGGCATGAATTCAACACATGCCCCTAAAAATAAAGCCTTGACATTTTTATGGCTAAGTGATACAATTCTTCAGTGTGTGTTGTATGATGGGAAATAAGCATAAAAATGAACCTTTTAGGGGGGGATTTATGTGAAAAGATTAAAAACACGACACATCGTAGTAGGTGCAAAGCAAGTAACGAAATTATTGGAAAGAAAACAAGCAGAAGTTGTTTATATTGCTAAAAATGCGGAAGACAGAGTTGTACGCAGAATTTTAGAAATGGCTAAAGAACAAGGCGTAGAACTTGTCATGGTTGAAAGCATGAAAGAATTAGGAGAAGCTTGCAATGTAGAAGTAGAAACTGCAACAGCAGCAGTTCTTAAATAATAAAAGGAGGTGGAAAAGGATGCCTACGTTTAACCAGTTAGTGCGAAAAGGAAGAAAGTCAATCAAACATAAGTCATCATCACCGGCACTTCAAAAAGGATTTAATTCCTTAAAGAAAAAGACAACTAATCTTCCATCCCCTCAAAAAAGAGGTGTTTGCACAGCTGTTAAAACAGCTACACCTAAGAAGCCAAACTCAGCGCTCAGAAAAATCGCGAGGGTTCGTCTTACTAATGGAATAGAAGTAACAGCATATATTCCAGGAGAAGGACACAACCTTCAGGAGCACAGTGTGGTTCTTATAAGAGGTGGAAGAGTTAAGGACCTCCCAGGTACAAGATATCACATCATTCGTGGTACATTAGATACTGCGGGGGTTGCTGACAGAAAACAAGGCCGCTCTAAATATGGAGCAAAAAGACCAAAGAAGTAAAAGTAAAATGAGTGCCCAGGCGGATACAGATATAATCCTGCTGTATGCAGTTTAATATAGATGTAGCGTTTCTGGAGCACGTGCACACAATTAAGTGTGAGTACCGATGATATAATATTATCGTTAAGGAGGGAAGAATCGTGCCACGTAAAGGACATGTGCCAAAAAGAGAAGTATTACCCGATCCGTTATATAATAGCAAGGTTGTAACAAAATTAATTAACAACATCATGCTTGATGGAAAAAGGGGTATTGCTCAAAAAGTAGTATATGGTGCATTTGACAGAATTGCAGAAAAAACAGGCAGAGAAGCTTTAGAAGTGTTTGAAGAAGCTTTAAATAACATTATGCCTGTTTTAGAAGTAAAAGCTCGCCGTGTGGGTGGAGCAACCTATCAAGTGCCCGTAGAAGTAAGACCTGAAAGAAGACAAACTTTAGGCTTACGCTGGTTAGTATTATACGCGAGACAACGTGGAGAAAAGACCATGGTAGAACGTTTAGCAAATGAAATATTAGACGCTTTAAATAATACTGGCGGAGCTGTAAAGAAAAAAGAAGATACACACAAAATGGCAGAAGCCAACAAAGCATTTGCACATTACAGATGGTAATCATTATAGATGCTTATACCATCGGCTATGGGCAAGATGCGTGAGTTAGACTTGAGTTAATAAATAGATTAGTGGAAACACCAAAGGAGGAGTATAACTTTGGCAGGAAGAGAATTTCCCCTCGAGAGGACCAGAAATATTGGAATTATGGCCCATATTGACGCGGGGAAAACAACATTATCAGAAAGAATTTTATTTTACACTGGTCGTACCTATAAAATAGGAGAAACCCATGAAGGGTCTGCGACCATGGACTGGATGGAACAAGAACAAGAAAGAGGAATTACCATTACATCCGCTGCGACAACATGTTTTTGGAAAGATTATCGCATTAATTTAATAGACACACCAGGGCATGTTGACTTTACAGTAGAAGTAGAACGCTCACTCCGTGTATTAGACAGTGCGGTTGGTGTATTTTGTGCAAAAGGTGGCGTTGAACCCCAATCTGAAACAGTATGGCGTCAGGCGGATAAATATAATGTTCCCCGTATGGCTTTTGTGAATAAAATGGACATCATGGGAGCAGATTTTTACAATGTAGTGGATATGATAAAAGAAAGGCTACATCCCAATGCTGTTCCAATCCAATTGCCAATTGGCAAAGAAGAAACTTTTACAGGCATCATTGATTTGATGAAAATGAAAGCCTATATCTATAAAGATGATTTGGGAAAAGAAATTGTAGAAGAAGAAATCCCTGAAGATATGAAAGATAAAGCAGAAGAATACAGGATGGCAATGATTGAAGCTATTGCTGAAACCGATGAAGAGCTAATGATGCTTTATCTGGAAGGGGAAGAACTCACAGAAGAACAATTAAAGAAAGCTCTCAGAGCAGCAACAATAAAAGTTGAAATCATACCTGTTCTGTGTGGTTCTGCATATAAAAATAAAGGTGTTCAAAAACTGCTTGATGCAGTCCTGGATTATTTGCCTGCACCAACAGATATACCAGCAATTAAAGGTATTATTCCTGACACAGGAGAAGAAGTTGAAAGACATTCTTCTGACGAGGAACCTTTTGCTGCATTGGCATTTAAGATTATGAGTGACCCTTATGTAGGAAAGTTAGCCTACTTTAGAGTATATTCCGGAATCATAAATTCTGGTTCTTATGTTTTAAACTCCACTAAAAATAAGAAAGAAAGAATCGGACGTATTTTGCAGATGCATGCAAATCACCGAAATGAAATTGACAAAGTATATTCCGGAGATATTGCAGCAGCTGTAGGTTTAAAATTCACTACAACAGGGGATACTCTTTGTGACGAGCAACATCCGGTGCTTTTGGAATCTATGGTCTTCCCTGAACCTGTTATTTCAGTTGCACTTGAGCCAAAAACAAAAGCAGGTCAAGAAAAAATGGGTATAGCCCTTTCAAAACTGGCTGAAGAAGACCCAACCTTTAAGACTTATACCAATCAGGAAACAGGTCAGACCATTATTGCAGGTATGGGTGAACTCCATCTTGAAATTATTGTTGACCGCTTACTGCGTGAATTTAAAGTGGAAGCCAATGTTGGTGAGCCACAAGTTGCATACAAAGAAACTATCCAAAAAGCAGTGGATGTTGAAGGTAAATTTGTAAGACAATCTGGTGGTAGAGGACAGTATGGACATTGTAAAGTTAAGTTTGAGCCACTGGATCCAAATGGAGAAAAAACCTACGAATTCGAAAGCCAGGTTGTTGGTGGAGCTATTCCTAAAGAATACATTCAGCCAATTAATGATGGTATTCAGGAAGCAATGCAGAGTGGTATATTAGCAGGATATCCAGTACTTGGTGTAAAAGCAGTTGTATACGATGGTTCATACCATGAAGTTGACTCATCTGAAATGGCATTTAAAATTGCAGGTTCAATGGCATTTAAAGAAGCCATGAAAAAAGGTGATCCGATTCTTCTTGAACCAATAGAAAAAGTAGACGTAACGGTTCCTGAAGAATACATGGGTGACGTTATTGGGGATCTCAATTCCCGTCGCGGCCGTATCGAAGGAATGGAAGCAAGAAACGGATTACAAATTATTCATGGATTTGTGCCATTGTCTGAAATGTTTGGATATGCAACAGACCTTCGTTCTAAAACACAAGGTCGTGGAACTTATTCAATGGAATTCCATCATTATGAGCCGGTTCCAAAGAACATTCAGGACAAAATAGTCTCCGGCAAAGGAAAAGCTGAATAAGGCTTGAAATGTAGGAAGACTTGAAATATAATAAAAAATGAATTCAAATGGCAAATAAAAGGAGGATTATTAAAAATGGCAAAAGCAAAATTTGAAAGAACAAAGCCTCACGTTAACATTGGAACAATTGGACACGTTGACCATGGTAAAACTACTTTAACAGCAGCTATTACAAAAACTTTATATGCTAGATATCAATTAGGAGAAGAAATACCATTTGATCACATTGATAAAGCTCCAGAAGAAAAAGAACGTGGAATCACAATTTCAACATCTCACGTTGAATACGAAACACCAAATCGTCACTATGCACACGTTGACTGCCCAGGACACGCTGACTATGTTAAAAACATGATCACTGGTGCAGCTCAAATGGACGGAGCTATCATTGTTGTGGCAGCTACTGATGGTCCTATGGCTCAAACAAGAGAACATATTCTTTTAGCTCGTCAGGTAGGTGTTCCTTACATCGTTGTATTTATGAACAAATGCGACATGGTTGATGACCCAGAATTACTTGACTTAGTAGAAATGGAAATCCGTGACTTATTAAGCGAATATGACTTCCCAGGAGATGAAATTCCTGTAATCAGAGGATCTGCTCTTAAAGCATTAGAAGATCCATCAAGTGAATGGGGAGACAAAATCATTGAACTTTTCGAAGCTGTTGACAGCTATATTCCTGAACCACAACGTGAAGTTGATAAACCATTCCTTATGCCTGTTGAAGACATTTTCTCAATTACAGGTCGTGGAACAGTTGCAACTGGTAGAGTAGAACGTGGCGTACTTAAAGTTCAAGACGAAGTTGAAATCGTTGGTTTAACTGACGAACCAAGAAAAGTAGTTGTAACTGGAGTTGAAATGTTCCATAAGATGCTTGACCAGGCACAAGCTGGTGACAACATCGGTGCACTTCTTCGTGGTGTTCAAAAAGATGAAATTGAAAGAGGTCAAGTATTAGCTCAACCTGGAACAATTACACCACATACAAAATTTAAAGCTCAAGTATACGTTCTTAAGAAAGAAGAAGGTGGACGTCATACTCCATTCTTCACAAACTACAGACCTCAATTCTATTTCAGAACAACTGACGTAACAGGCGTTATCAAACTTCCTGATGGCGTTGAAATGTGCATGCCTGGAGATAACGTTGAAATGACAATTGAACTTATTGCTCCAATTGCTATGGAAAAAGGACTTCGTTTTGCTATCCGTGAAGGTGGTAAAACAGTTGGAGCAGGTTCTGTAACAGAAATTATTGAATAATAAGCTGACGATTAAAAATAAATTTAAGTCATAAAAATCACATCCCATGGGATGTGATTTTTATGACAAAAAAATAAAAAAAACCTTGCAAAAATCTAATTTTTATTGTATACTCTATAATGTTGTGACATTGATAGTGATGATGTGAAAGGTTGCCACTCGAGTGGGAAATTTTCACGGAGCGAATGTCCAGTTCGAGAAACAGGACGACAAGGTCACTGTACAGTAAGACGGAGATGTATTCATAATCCATAGGGCATTAAGATACACCCGGATAAGTGTGCAGTCACCACTTGTCGTACGAAAACAAAGTGCGAAAAGGAGGGGACTTTTTTTTATGGCAAACCAAAAAATCAGAATCAGTCTAAAAGCTTATGATCACAAATTAATCGATCAATCTGCTGCAAAAATCATTGAGACAGCAAAAAAGACCGGAGCTAAAGTTAGTGGACCAATACCTTTGCCCACTAAAAAGGAAGTTATAACGATTTTAAGAGCGGTTCACAAATACAAAGATTCCAGAGAACAGTTTGAAATCAGAACTCATAAGCGATTAATTGATATTGTGGTTCCAACACCTAAGACTGTAGATGCATTAATGCGTCTTGACTTGCCAGCAGGTGTAGACATTAAAGTGGATGTAAAATAATTAAGAAAAATAGATTCGTTCGCGATATTATCAGATGATTATCGGCATAAGAATCTATCTAGAATGATTACAGAGAAGCTGTAATCCGCTGTAGATTAATAGGAGGTGTAAAAATGAAAAAAGCAATATTAGGTAAGAAAATTGGTATGACACAAATATTTGATGAAAACGGAAAGCATGTTCCTGTAACTGTTATTGAAGCGGGACCTTGTGTGGTCGTACAAAAAAAGACGACTGAGAACGATGGTTATAATGCCATTCAAGTAGGTTTTCTTGATGTGAAAGAAAATCGCGTTAATAAACCATTAAAAGGTCATTTTGAAAAAGCTGGCGTTACACCAAAAAGAACATTAAAAGAATTCAGATTAGACGATATCAGTTCTTATGAAATAGGTTCTGAAATAAAGGCAGACATTTTTGCGCCAGGAGATAAGGTAGACGTAACTGGTATTTCTAAAGGAAAAGGATATCAAGGTGTTATCAAAAGACACAACCAAGGCAGAGGACCTATGGCACACGGTTCCAAATATCACAGAGGCGTTGGTGCTATGGCCGGAGCTTCTTATCCTGGTAGAGTTTTAAAAGGTAAAAAACTTCCTGGACATATGGGTGCAGAAAAAGTTACTGTACAAAATTTAGAAGTTGTTCGTGTGTACCCTGAAAAGAATTTAATACTTGTAAAAGGAGCAGTACCAGGACCTAAAAAGTCAATTGTTATGTTAAAAGATAGTGTAAAAAATGCATAGTGATAACTGGAGAAAGGAGGAGTCATGATGGCTAAAGTAGCTGTGTATAATATGGATGGACAACAAGTTGATGAAATAGAATTAAAAGATGAGATTTTTGGAGTAGAAGTTAACGAACATATAATGCACGCGGCAGTAGTACAATATTTGGCAAACCAAAGACAAGGTACTCAAAGTGCTAAAACACGTGCAGAAGTCCGCGGAGGCGGAAGAAAACCCTGGAGACAAAAAGGCACAGGAAGAGCAAGACAAGGTTCTATCCGTGCACCACAATGGACTGGCGGTGGTGTTGTATTTGCTCCGAAGCCAAGAGATTATTCATTTAAATTAAATAAAAAAGTAAAAAGATTAGCATTAAAATCAGCTTTAACAAGCAAAGTTCAAAATAATAATTTAATTGTGTTAGATGAACTTAAATTAGATGAAATCAAAACAAAGAACATGAAGAAAGTTTTAGATAATCTTAAAGTAAGCAAAGCATTAATTGTAACTGAGAGCGATAATAAAAATGTTATTTTATCTGCAAGAAATCTTCCCAATGTAAAGACTGCTGCAGTAAATACAATTAATGTATATGATATCCTAAAGTACGAATCTTTTGTTGTATCTAAAGATGTACTTCAGACGATACAGGAGGTGTATGCATAATGGCAGATTTAAAATACTATGATGTCATCTTGAAACCGGTTATTACCGAAAAAAGTATGAACCTGATGGCAGAAAAGAAATACACCTTCCTTGTACATCCCGCAGCAACAAAAAATCAAATCAAAGAAGCTGTTGAAAAAATGTTTGAAGGTGTAAAAGTTAAAAAGGTAAATACAATGCTTCAAGATGGTAAAACAAAAAGAAGAGGAATGACTATTGGCAGGACTGCTAAAACTAAAAAAGCAATTGTTCAGTTAGCAGAAGAAAGTAAAGATATTGAATTCTTTGAAGGTATGTAATTAGAAATGAAACACCAGGTAGCGTGTAACAAGAATTGAAAGGAGTGAAAGATATGGGTATTAAAACCTATAAACCATATACCCCTTCGAGAAGACATATGACTTCCCTGACCTTTGAAGAAATAACTAAGAGCACTCCGGAGAAGTCCTTAGTTGTATCTTTAAAGAAAAATTCAGGAAGAAACAATCAAGGTAAAATTACTGTTCGCCATCGCGGAGGCGGAGCAAAAATAAAATATAGAATTATCGATTTTAAAAGAAACAAAGATGGAATTCCAGCAAGAGTAGCTGCAATTGAATATGATCCAAACAGAACAGCTAATATTGCTTTATTACACTATGCTGACGGTGAAAAGAGATATATCCTTGCTCCAAAAGGCTTAAAAGTTGGAGATAAGATTATGAGTGGTGAAACAGCTGAAATCAGAGTAGGAAACGCACTTCCTATGAAAAATATTCCTGTTGGTACAACCATTCATAATATTGAAATGAAACCTGGTAAGGGTGGACAACTCGTTCGTTCAGCAGGAGCAGAAGCTCAATTATTAGCAAAAGAAGGAAAGTATGCAACCGTTAGATTACCTTCCGGAGAAACCAGATTACTTCCAATTGAGTGTAGGGCTACTATAGGACAAGTAGGTAACATTGAACATGAACTTGTTACTATAGGTAAAGCAGGAAGGAAACGTCATATGGGTATCCGTCCTACAGTTCGTGGTTCTGTAATGAATCCTAACGACCATCCTCATGGTGGTGGTGAAGGAAAGGCACCAATCGGACGCCCAACACCAGTTACACCTTGGGGTAAACCTACATTGGGATATAAAACAAGGAAAAAGAATAAGGCATCTAACAAATATATTCTTCATAGAAGAACGAAATAAGTTTTCTAATATACATTATAGAGTCGGAAGGAGGATAATTAATGGCTCGTTCTCTTAAAAAAGGACCTTTTGCCGATGAACATTTATTAAAGAAGATTGAAGAAATGAATAAAAGCGGAGAAAAGAAGGTTATTAAAACATGGTCCCGCCGTTCTACAATTTTTCCTCAAATGGTTGGTCATACAATAGCTGTACATGATGGTAGAAAACATGTTCCAGTATATATAACGGAAGATATGGTCGGACATAAATTAGGCGAATTTGCCTTAACAAGAACTTACAGAGGGCATGGTAAAAATGCTGAAAAGAAATCAGGAGCTCGTTAAGATTGATAGATAAAAGGAGGGTTGCTTCGTGGCTAAAGGACATAGAAGTCAAATAAAAAGAGAAAGAAATCAAAATAAAGACACAAGGCCAAAGGCACATCTTAGATACGCGAGAGTATCTGCCTCTAAGGCTAAGATTGTTCTTGATACCATAAAAGGCAAAAATGCTAATGAAGCGTTAGCCATTCTTGCTTATACACCAAGAAAGGCTGCAAGAATTATAGAAAAGTTATTAAAATCAGCCATAGCAAATGCTGAAAATAACCATGAGTTAGACAGAGAAAAATTATTTATCGAAGAAGCGTATGCAAATCAGGGACCAAAAATGAAAAGAATCCGTCCCAGATCACATGGAAGAGCATACCGTATTGATAAACAAACCAGTCATATTTCAATTGTACTGAATGAAAGATAATAAGGAGGTTGAGTATGGGACAAAAAGTTAATCCTCATGGACTAAGGGTCGGTATAATCAAAGACTGGAGCACAAAATGGTACGCTTCTAAGCAAGAATATGCCGATTTGTTAGTTGAAGATTATAAATTAAGAGATTATATTAAAAATAAGCTTTATGATGCAGGAATATCTAAAATTGATATTGAAAGAGCGGCTGAAAGAGTTAAAATAAACATTCATACCTCCAAACCAGGTATTGTTATAGGTAAAGGAGGTTCTTCAATAGAACAACTTCGTAATGAGCTTCAAAAATTAACAAAACACAAAGTAATGGTAAACATTATTGAAATTAAGAAACCTGAAATAGATGCTCAATTAGTAGCTGAAAACGTGGCGCTTCAATTGGAAAACCGTGTTTCCTTTAGAAGAGCAATGAAACAAGTAATGGCAAGAGCAATGAAAAATGGAGCAAAAGGTATTAAAGTAGCTTGCTCAGGTCGTTTGGCTGGTGCTGAAATTGCACGTACTGAACATTATCATGAAGGCACCATACCTCTTCAAACTTTAAGAGCAGATATTGATTATGGTTTTGCTGAAGCAGACACAACCTATGGAAAAATCGGTGTAAAGGTATGGATTTATAAAGGTGAAATTCTTCCTCAGAAGGCCAAAAAGGAAGGAGAGATTAATAATGTTAATGCCTAAAAGGGTAAAGCATCGTAAACAATTCAGAGGACGCATGAAAGGCAGAGCTACCCGTGGTAATAAAATTACTTACGGAGAGTTTGGTCTTGTTGCTTTAGAACCAGGTTGGATTACCTCCAATCAAATAGAAGCAGCGCGTGTTGCTATGACAAGATATATCAGACGTGGAGGTAAAGTTTGGATTAAAATTTTTCCAGATAAACCTGTAACACAAAAACCAGCAGAAACCCGAATGGGAGCAGGTAAAGGCTCTCCAGAATACTGGGTAGCAGTAGTAAAACCTGACAGAGTAATGTTTGAAATAGCAGGAGTAAACCAGGAAACAGCAAGAGAAGCTTTGCGTCTTGCAATGCACAAATTACCTATTAAATGTAAAATCGTATCACGTGCAGATCAAGAAATGGACGGTGATAGCAGTGAAAAGTAAAGCATATTTAGATGAATTAAGAAATAAAACCTTAGATGAATTAAAATCTGATTTGGTTTCTGCTAAAAAAGAACTTTTCAATTTAAGATTCCAAAATGCAACAAATCAATTAAGCAATACAGCAAGAATTAAAGAAGTAAGAAAAAATATAGCAAGAATTCAAACCGTTATTTCAGAAAGAGCAAAGGCCTAGTAACTATTGCGAAAGGAGGAATTCACGGTGGGAGAAAGAAAACCCCGCAAGACATTGATTGGTAAAGTTGTCAGCGACAAAATGGATAAGACGATTGTTGTTGCTGTTGAAAATAATGTAAAACACCCATTATACGGAAAAATTATAAAAAGAACATACAAATTAAAAGCCCATGATGAAAATAACGAATGTAAAATTGGTGATCTTGTAAAAGTTATGGAAACAAGACCTCTCTCTAAAGAAAAGAGATGGAGATTGGTGTCAATTGTTGAAAAAGCAAAATAATACTGCTCGGAAGGAGGGTAAATCATGATTCAACAAGAAAGCAGATTAAAGGTTGCGGATAATTCTGGTGCGAAAGAATTATTATGCATCCGCGTACTGGGCGGTTCTAAGGTTAGATATGCTAATGTGGGAGATATCATAGTTGCTTCTGTTAAAGATGCAACACCCGGCGGTGTTGTAAAAAAAGGAGATGTTGTAAAAGCAGTTGTTGTTAGAACCGTGAAAGGCGTTAGAAGACCAGATGGTTCATATATAAAATTTGATGAAAATGCAGCTGTAATTATAAAAGAAGATAAAAACCCAAGAGGAACCCGTATTTTTGGACCAGTTGCAAGAGAATTAAGAGAAAAGAAATTTATGAAGATATTATCCTTGGCACCAGAAGTACTATAAGGAGGTGTTTTGAGTGAAAAAAGACAAGAAAGAACAGAAAATTAAAACCAGACTTAAAGTTGGCGATAAGGTACGTGTTATTTCTGGAGAATGTGAAGGCAATGAAGGAAAAATTTTAAAAATAGATCGTAAAACCGGCCGTGTTATCATAGAAGGTGTAAATATGATTACAAAGCATGAGAAAACGAATGCTATGGGACAGGGCGGAATTATCAAACAAGAAGGTCCTATTCATATCTCAAATGTAATGTATCTTCACAATGGTAAACCAACCAGATTAGGTGTTAAAGTTGTTGAAGAAGAGAGAAACGGCCGTATGAAAAAGGTTCGTTACAGAGTTGCAAAATCTACTGGTGAAGTGATTGATTAACAGCGGAAGGAGGGTAAGTTTTGAGTAGAGTAAGAGAACTTTATGAAAACGAAATTGTTGAACAGTTGATGAAAAAATTTGGATATAAAAATAAATTAGAAGTACCTAAACTCGAAAAAATAGTCATCAACATGGGAGTTGGTGAAGCTAAAGACAATCCAAAAGCATTAGAAGCTGCAGTTAACGATTTAACTGCTATTTCCGGACAAAAACCAGTTATTACAAAGGCTAAAAAATCTGTTGCAAACTTTAAAATTCGTACAGGTATGCCAATAGGATGTAAGGTAACCCTTCGTGGAAGAAGAATGTATGACTTTGTAGATCGTTTAATTTCATTGGCATTACCTCGTGTTCGTGACTTTAGAGGCGTTAATCCTGATTCTTTTGATGGAAGAGGAAACTATGCATTAGGAATCATAGAACAATTAATCTTTCCAGAAATTGATTTTGATAAAGTAGATAAAGTCAGAGGTATGGATATTATCTTCGTTACCACAGCAAAAACAGATGAAGAAGCACGTGAATTGCTAACACTGTTCGGAATGCCATTCAGAAAGTAATAGAAGGAGGGTAACCTATGGCGAAAAAGTCAATGATTGTTAAGCAACAGCGTAAGCCAAAGTTTTCTACAAGAGCTTATAATCGTTGCAGAATTTGCGGAAGACCTCACGCATATTTAAGAAAGTTTGGAGTATGCCGTATTTGTTTCAGAGAATTGGCATACAAAGGTCAAATTCCAGGAGTTAAAAAAGCAAGCTGGTAAAAGGAAGGAGGTACATTCAATGACAATGACTGATCCAATTGCTGATATGTTAACAAGAATCAGAAATGCTAATATTGCAAAACATGATACGGTAGATATCCCTGCATCAAAGATGAAACAAGCAATTTCTGATATATTATTAAACGAAGGTTATATTAAAGGTTATGAAATTATAGAAGATGGTCCGAAAAAAACAATCCGTATTACATTAAAGTACGGCAAAGATAAGAACGAAAAAGTTATTTTCGGTCTTAAAAGAATTTCAAAACCAGGTCTTAGAGTATTTGTTGGAAAAGACGAATTACCGAAAGTTTTAGGTGGACTTGGAACTGCAATTATTTCTACAAGCAAAGGCGTAGTGACAGATAAAGAAGCCAGAAAGTTAGGCGTTGGTGGAGAAGTAGTTGCATTTATCTGGTAAGGATATAACGATGACTAAGATAGATAAATTATGGATTAATTGCTTAAGGAGGTGCGACCATGTCACGAATTGGTAAATTACCGATTGCGATTCCATCCGGTGTTGAAGTAAAAATCGGAGAAGGAAATCTGGTAACCGTTAAGGGACCAAAAGGTACATTAGAAAGAAAATTATCACCAGAGATGTTAATTACAATTGAAGATAATCAGGTAATCGTAAAAAGACCTAGCGATTTAAAGAAGCATAAAGCTCTTCACGGCTTAACAAGAACACTTGTTAATAACATGGTAGAAGGAGTAACCAATGGTTTCACAAAGGAATTAGAAATCAATGGCGTTGGATACAGAGCACAAAAACAAGGCAAAAAACTTGTTTTATCACTTGGATATTCACATCCTGTAGAAATGGAAGACCCTGAAGGAATTGAAAGTACTGTTGAAGGAAACAAAATTATTGTTAAGGGTATAAATAAAGAAAAAGTTGGTCAATACGCAGCGGAGATCCGAGCTAAACGTCCACCAGAACCATATAAAGGAAAAGGTATTAAGTATGTTGATGAAGTAATCAGACGTAAAGAAGGTAAAACAGGCAAGTAATTAGTAAAGGGGTGAATCCGTATGATAAAAAAAGAACCACGTTCTAAAATTCGCGTAAATAAACACCTGAAAGTGAGAAAGAAGATTTTTGGAACATCTGAAAGACCAAGATTATCTGTCTTCAGAAGCGATAAACATATTTACGCGCAAATTATTGATGATACAAAAGGTCATACTTTAGTTGCTGCTTCAACAGTTGAAAAAGACATCAAATCAAAAATTGAAAAAACCAATAATGTTGATGCAGCAAAAGTAGTTGGAGAAATGATAGCTAAAAGAGCATTAGATAAAGGCGTAAAACAAGTTGTTTTCGATCGTGGCGGGTATATATATCACGGTAAAATAAAAGCTTTAGCTGATGCGGCCAGGGAAGCTGGATTAGAATTCTAGTAAAGGAGGGAATGGAATGGCAAAGGCTAAAATAGATGTTAATTCTTTAGAACTCAAGGAAAGAGTTGTAACGATAAAAAGAGTTACCAAAGTTGTTAAAGGCGGACGAAACTTCAGATTCTCAGCTTTGGTTGTTGTTGGTGACGAAAACGGTCATGTTGGAGCGGGATTAGGAAAAGCCGCAGAAATTCCCGATGCAATTAGAAAAGCAATTGAAGATGCAAAGAAAAATATCATTTATGTTCCCAGAGATAAGAATGATAGCTTACCTCATGAATTCATAGGTGAATTTGGAAGTTCAAGGGTATTATTAAAACCAGCTCCTGAAGGAACAGGAGTTATTGCAGGTGGTCCAGTACGTGCAGTACTTGAATTAGCCGGTGTTCGAAATGTCAGAACAAAATCCCTTGGTTCCAACAATAAGCGTAATGTTGTTAATGCAACCATGGAAGGATTAAAGAACATTAAAGATCCTTCAGAAGTTGCTAAATTACGCGGTAAAACTGTAGAAGAGTTATTAGGTTAAGGAGGGATTGCAGTGGCAGATAAATTAAGAATAACTCTTGTAAAATCTACTATCGGGGCAAAACCCAAACACAAAGAGATAGTAAGATCCCTGGGTCTTAATAAGTTAAATAAGACCGTTGAACAAAAAGACAACCCTGCTATCCGAGGAATGGTAGAAAAAGTTTCTCATTTGGTGAAAGTTGAAGAAATATAGATTGAGGATTTAAAGGAGGTGCCGAGATGAACTTAAGTGTATTAAAGCCCAATGAAGGATCTAAACACAGCCGAACCAGAAAAGGTAGAGGACACGCTTCAGGTCTGGGAAAAACATCAGGAAGAGGACATAAAGGACAAAAAGCGCGCTCAGGCGGCGGTGTAAGACCTGGTTTTGAAGGTGGACAAATGCCTCTTTACAGACGACTTCCAAAGAGAGGATTTACAAATATAAACTCTAAAGAAATCGTTGCAATAAACGTAGACCGTTTAAATATCTTTGAAGATGGCACAGAGGTTACTGTAGATACTTTAAAAGAAGCAGGTATTATTAAGAATCCAAAAGACGGAGTCAAAATTCTTGGGAATGGCGACCTAAATAAAAAACTGACAGTGAAGGTGAACCAATTTAGTAAAAAGGCAGTTGAAAAAATTGAAGCTGCTGGCGGAAAAGCAGAGGTGATTTAGGTGACTGAAGCCCTAAAAAGCGTTAGGAATATTTGGAAGATACCTGATTTAAGGAAAAAAGTAATATATACCTTGCTGATGTTGTTTGTAATCCGTATTGGTGCACACGTTCCTGTTCCATTTGTCAATGCAGCTGCTGTAAGGGAAGTTCTTGAGATGCAAGGTACAGGTCCCTTAAAACTGATTAATATGATTTCTGGTGGGGCATTTGAAGATATGACCATTTTTGCATTGGGCATTGTACCCTACATTAACGCATCGATTATTTTCCAGCTTCTTCAAATTGCAATACCCAAACTGGAGGAAATTGCAAAAGAAGGAGAAGAAGGAAGAAAGAGAATTGCAAAATATACAAGATATTTAACCATTGCCCTGGCAGCTTTACAAGCCTGGGGTACAACTTTTGCTCTTAGAAATCAGAACATATTAATCTACAGTAATTTGTGGACTTGGATTGTTGTAATTGTTACCTTTGTGGCAGGAACAACTTTTCTTGTGTGGGTTGGTGAACAAATTACTGAAAAGGGAGTAGGTAACGGTATTTCACTGATAATCTTTATAAACATTGTTTCAAGATTACCGTTAGCTATTACGACTTTGTTTAGCTATAAAGACAAATATATCAGCATTATTTTATTAATTGTCATCTTTGTGTTAATGATCGCTTTTGTTGTATTGGTTCAGGATGGAGAAAGAAGAATTTCAGTTCAATACGCTAAAAGAGTTGCAGGAAGAAGGATATATGGCGGGCAATCAACGCATATTCCTCTTAAGGCAAATCTTGGAGGGGTAATGCCTATCATTTTTGCAATGTCCATACTCCAATTTCCAATAATGATGACTAATTTTTTCACTTCCAATCCTACAGGACTTTGGGGAAAAATTATAACTTATATTAACTGGACCCATCCAGTTGGGGCAATACTATATGCAGTTTTAATATTTGGCTTTTCATTCTTCTATTCAACTGTGGCATTTAATCCGGTTGATGTTGCAGACAACATGAAAAAGAATGGTGGTTTTATCCCAGGAATCAGACCAGGTAACCCAACTGCAGAGTATTTAAGGAAAACTCTTAACAATATTACCGTAGTTGGAGCTTTATTCTTAACGATAATTGCCTTACTGCCTATTGTATTGCAATGGATATTTAAGATGAGTATTGGATTTGGTGGAACATCCATAATCATCGTGGTTGGTGTTGCTCTTGAAACCGTACAGCAAATAGAAGCACAAATGTTAATGAGACATTATAAAGGCTTTTTAAGCTAAGAATAACAGGAGGGAACCTTTTATGAGACTTATAATGTTGGGTGCTCCTGGAGCAGGAAAAGGAACGCATGCATTACTTCTTTCCAAGGAATATAATATTCCTCAAATATCAACAGGCGATATTTTAAGAAGTCATATAAAAAATGAGACAGATTTAGGGAAAAAAGCTAAAAAATATATGGATAAAGGCCTGTTAGTACCAGATGAGTTAGTCGTTGAAATTGTAAAAAAGCGTATTCAGGAAGAGGATTGTAAGGAAGGTTTTATATTGGACGGTTTCCCCAGAACAATTCCTCAGGCTGAAGCCTTGGATAAAGCTTTAGAAGAATTAGCTATTGCTTTAGATAAGGTCGTTAATATCGATGTTCCCGATGAAGTAATTATTAAGCGTATGGCTGGCAGAAGAGTTTGTTCTAACTGTGGTGCTTCCTACCATATTGAAAATAAAAAGCCCTTAAAAGAAAATATCTGTGATGAATGTGGCAGTGAATTAAAACAGAGGGAAGACGATAAAGAAGAAACGGTCAGAAAAAGATTACAGGTATACGAAGAACAAACAAAGCCATTGATTGAATACTATGAAAAAAGGGGAATACTTTTAACGATAGAAGGCGATGGAAGCGTTGAAGAAATAGGAAACAAGATCAAAAGTGCATTGGAAGTGAGCAAATAATGGGAATAACTATTAAGACTGACGAGGAAATAAGAAAAATCCGGGAAGCAGGCAGAATTTTGGCAAAAACACAAGAACTTTTAGCCAGCAAGCTTAAAGCAGGTATTACGACCATGGAACTGGATCAGATTGCAGAAGAATTTATACGTAGTCAGGGTGCAACTCCTTCATTTAAAGGATTATATGGTTTTCCAGCTTCAATCTGCACATCGATCAATGAAGAAGTTGTTCACGGGATTCCTAGTGTAAAGAGGATGCTTAAAGAGGGAGATATTATTAGTATAGATGTTGGCGTATGTCTTGATGGATATCATTCCGATGGAGCAAAAACGTATGCCATTGGTGAAGTAGCAGAAGAAACAAAAAGATTAATCGAAGTAACCAAACAAAGCTTTTACGAGGGGATTCGGTTTGCAAGACCTGGAAATCATTTATATGAAATTTCATCAGCCATACAAAAATATGTAGAGGCTAACGGATTTTCGGTTGTAAGAGACTTAACCGGCCATGGAGTAGGCAGAAAACTTCATGAGGAACCGCAAATACCAAACTTTGCTGTTCCTGGCCGGGGACCGAAACTCGTAAAAGGCATGGTCCTTGCTATTGAACCTATGGTGAATATGGGATCTTACCAGGTAAGAATATTAGCAGACAACAGCGTGGTAACCAGAGATGGTTCTCTTTCAGCACATTATGAACATACCATTGCAATAACGGATGGAGAACCTGAAATTCTTACTACTTTGTGATAAAGAGGTCAGGTGAGCTAAGGATGAATGAGTACTCCATTGGGCAAGTTGTGTTTTCTAAATCTGGACGTGACAAAGGAAGAGCTTTCATTGTAATACAAATTGAAAATGAATATCTCTATCTCGTAGACGGAGATTTAAGAAAACTAAGTAAGCCAAAGAAAAAGAAGAACAAACATGTTCAAAAAACAAATTATATAATAGAATCTATTAAGAAAAAGATAGAAGATGGCGTAGAACTTAATGATGCGGAAATAAGAAAAAGTCTTGAACCTTATAGTCCTTCTTCTGGAAATGCAATAAATGAGGAGGCATGATACCTTGGCGAAAAGTGATGTTATTGAAGTTGAAGGAACCGTGCTTGAAAAATTACCTAACGCGATGTTTCAGGTTGAATTAGAAAACGGACACAAAATTTTGGCGCACATTTCTGGTAAACTTCGAATGAATTTTATTCGCATTTTACCGGGAGATAAAGTTACAGTAGAACTTTCTCCCTATGATTTAACAAAAGGCCGGATTGTTTGGAGATCTAAATAATTTCGGCAGTAGAAAGGAGATAAGCAAATGAAAGTAAGACCTTCAGTAAAACCAATTTGTGAAAAATGCAAAATCATCAAAAGAAAAGGTCGTATCCGTGTTATTTGCGAAAATCCAAAACATAAGCAAAAACAAGGCTAACAAAAGACATGCTTGCTTAAGGGGCGAGCGACCTTAAGCAAGCTGATAGAATTCAGATAAAACAATTGATTAATTGTGTGATATATTATATAATGATAATTTGTGGAGAATATAAACATTTGTATTCTTTAGCGGCTGCATATTTGCTGATAGAAGTGTAGATATATAATAAATTAAAAAGAAAAGCTAATAGTATTAGGAGGTGCAAGTATTTAATGGCACGTATTGCAGGTATCGATTTGCCAAGAGATAAGCGGGTTGAGATCGGTCTTACTTATATATATGGTATTGGCCGTGCAAGTTCAAATCGTATATTAAAGGAAGCTGGAGTAAACCCGGATACAAGAGTAAGAGATTTAACCGATGACGAAGTATCCAGAATTCGTGAGATCATTGAAAAAACTCAAGTCGTTGAAGGAGATTTACGCAGAGAAGTTGCATTGAATATTAAACGACTAATGGAAATTGGATGTTATAGAGGTATTCGTCATAGAAGAGGTCTTCCAGTTAGAGGACAAAACACAAAGAATAATGCTAGAACACGAAAAGGACCCAGAAGAACGGTTGCAAACAAGAAAAAATAGTGCATAAGGGAGGTTAAAATTGAATGGCAAAGAAAGTAGCTAAAAAAGCAACTAGCCGTAGACGCCGTGAGAAAAAGAATGTCGACAGAGGACAAGCGCATATTCAGTCTACTTTTAATAATACAATTGTTACCTTAACCGATATGGCCGGAAATGCTCTTTCTTGGGCAAGTGCAGGACAATTAGGTTTCAAAGGTTCTAAAAAGTCTACTCCATATGCAGCTCAAATGGCAGCAGATGCTGCAGCAAGAGCAGCGATGGAATATGGTTTAAAATCAGTTGAAGTGTTGGTAAAAGGACCGGGATCCGGCAGAGAAGCAGCTATTCGTGCGCTTCAAGCGGCAGGCTTAGAAGTAACTATGATTAAAGATGTTACGCCTGTGCCTCATAATGGATGTCGTCCACCAAAACGCAGAAGAGTTTAGTTTTAGGAGGTGTAGAGATAAATGGCTAGATATATAGGACCTGTGTGCAGATTATGCCGTAGAGAAGGGCAAAAACTGTACTTAAAGGGAGAAAAGTGTTTTTCACAAAAGTGTCCAGTAGTTAGAAGACCATATGCACCCGGACAACATGGTCAAGTAAATAAAAAGCTTTCAGAGTACGGATTACAGCTTCGCGAAAAACAAAAAGCAAAGAGAATTTATGGTATTCTTGAAACACAATTTGCTAATTACTTTGAAGAAGCAGACCGTATTCCTGGCATTACTGGTGAGAACTTACTTCGCATACTTGAAATGCGCTTAGATAATGTGGTTTACCGTTTAGGATTAGGACGTTCCAGAACAGAAGCCAGACAAGTGGTTCGCCATAACCATATTTTAGTAAACGGTAAAAAGGTAAATATTCCTTCTTACCAAGTAAAAGTTGGAGATGTTATTGAAGTTAAAGAAAAATCCAAAGGACTTCAAAGATTTAAAGATATAACAGATACTACTGCATCCAGAATCGTACCCGAATGGCTTGAAGCTGACATGGACAATTTAAAAGGTAAAGTAGTTGCTCTACCAGAAAGAGATCAAATCGATATTGATATTCAAGAAACACTTATCGTAGAGCTTTATTCAAAATAATAGTTATTAGACAAATTGTCACCCTCAGGAATATTAATAAAGAAGAAGGAGGGTTTATCGGGTGTTTGAATTTGAAAAACCTCGTATTGAGATTGCCGAAATGTCGGAAGATGGAAAATATGGACGTTTCGTTCTTGTACCCCTTGAACGGGGCTATGGAACAACCTTGGGTAACTGTCTAAGAAGAGTTTTACTTTCTTCCCTTCCTGGTGTTGCGGTTAGCAATGTAAAAATTGAAGGGGTACTCCATGAATTTAGTACAATTCCTGGCGTAAAAGAAGATGTACCGGAAATTATATTAAATTTAAAAGGCCTTGCGCTTAAGAATAATAGTGACAGCAATGAACCTAAAATTGCTTATATTGAAGCAGAAGGAGAAGGCGAAGTCACTGCCGCAGATATCAAAGTGGATTCTGATATAGAAATCATCAATCCAGATCTTCATATTGCAACATTAAGTGGAGGCCCTGACAGCAGATTGTTTATGGAGATGACCATAACCAGAGGTAGGGGTTATGTACCTGCAGAAAAAAATAAAATGATTAATCATGCTATAGGAGTAATTCCCGTAGATTCTCTTTATACACCAGTTAGCCGTGTGAATTTTACGGTAGAAAATACAAGAGTAGGTCAAATTACAGACTATGATAAATTGACCTTAGAATTGTGGACGAATGGAACCATTAAATCGGATGAAGCAGTAAGTTTGGCTGCAAAAATCTTAAGTGAACATTTGAATTTGTTCATTGATTTGTCTGATAATGCTAAGAATGCAGAAATAATGGTTGAAAAAGAAGAAGATCAAAAAGAAAAAGTTCTTGAAATGAGTGTTGAAGAGCTTGATTTATCCGTTCGTTCTTATAACTGTCTGAAACGTGCAGGTATTAACACAGTTGAAGAACTGATTAGCCGTACAGAAGAAGAAATGATGAAAGTACGTAATCTGGGTAAAAAGTCCTTAGAAGAAGTACTTAACAAACTCGCAGAATTAGGTCTTTCACTGAAGCCTAGTGATGATTAGTTGCTTGGTATATTTATGTAAAGGAGGTTGAATGATGGCTGGGCATAGAAAATTAGGTCGTCCTACTTCTCAGCGTAAAGCATTACTGAGAAATCAAGTAACCAATTTACTTTATCATGGTAGAATAAAGACGACAGAAGCTAAAGCAAAAGAAGTAAGAAAACTTGCCGAAAAATTAATAACCCTTGCTATAAAGGAAAAAGACAATTACACTGAAGTAACCGTTAAAGCAAAAGTTGCTAGAAAAGACGCAAAGGGTAAAAGAGTAAAAGAAGTTGTAAACGGCAAAAAAGTAGATGTATTTGATGAAGTAGAAAAAACTATTAAAAAGGATAATCCTTCCAGACTTCATGCAAGAAGAAGAATGTTACAAATTCTTGTTCCTGTAACTGAAACCAGTAAAATTAAGAAAAAACAAAACACCAAAAAAGTTGATATGGTGGAAAAACTCTTTTCAGACATAGCACCTAAGTATGCAGACCGTAACGGAGGTTATACCAGAATTATTAAACTTGGACCCCGTAAAGGTGACGGTGCTGAAGAAGTAATTATTGAATTAGTTTAAGATTTTGTAGGGATTAGGATGTAATCTTAATCCCTATAAATATCTTAATAATTGAAGATTAATTATTTGGTAAAGACGAAAATCTCCAAAAAGTCTTTATTCAAAATAATTAATTTTGAATTATTAAGGCTCCCTAAGGTTGGTGATAATATGAAAGAAATCGTAAAAAGCAGGGGACTTATATACGAATACTACACCCATAATGAGCGTGGCGAAATTGAAGCGACGAACAGGGCTCTGGACAGGTTGGATTTAGATATTAAACAAGGGGAATTTGTTGTCATTTTAGGCCATAATGGTTCAGGGAAATCAACCCTTGCCAAGCACATGAATGCCATTTTACATCCCACAGGAGGAACCCTCCTTATTAAAGGTATGGATACTAAGGACGAAGAAAACTTATGGGATATCAGGCAAACAGCAGGAATGGTCTTTCAAAATCCCGACAATCAGATTATTGCTGCAATTGTAGAAGAAGATGTGGCTTTTGGTCCAGAAAATTTAGGTGTAGAGCCTGGTGAAATCAGGAAAAGAGTTGATGAAGCAGTTGCTGCTGTTCAAATGACAGAGTATATGACTCACTCTCCCAACTTGTTATCCGGAGGTCAAAAGCAACGGATAGCTATAGCAGGAGTATTGGCAATGAAGCCAGAATGTATTATTTTAGATGAGCCTACAGCAATGTTGGATCCACTGGGCAGGAAAGAAGTCCTGGAGACGGTGTATAAATTAAATAAAGAAGAAAATATAACCATTATTCACATTACACACTACATGGAAGAAGCGATTAATGCTGACAGAGTTATTGTAATGGACCATGGTCAAATTGTTATGGATGGCAAGCCCAAAGAAGTTTTTAGTCAGGTGGACAAGTTAAAGAGCTTGGGTTTAGATGTTCCTCCAGCTACTGAATTGGCGTATTATATGCAAAAAGAAGGCATTGATATTTCTACAGAAATAATATCAATTGAAGAGATGGTGGATAAAATATGGCAATTATATTTAACGGAGTGAGTCATGTATATGGTGAAGGTTCACCTTTTAAAAGAGTTGCTATCAATAACATAAACCTTCATATTAAAAAAGGAGAATTTATAGGCATTATTGGCCATACTGGCTCTGGAAAATCTACTCTTATTCAGCATTTTAACGGCTTATTGAAACCAACTGAGGGAGAAGTAATCATACTAGGTAAAAACTTAAATGATAAAGAGCTTTCATTAAAAGAAATTCGTCAAAAAGTTGGCCTTGTCTTTCAATACCCGGAACACCAGCTTTTTGAAACAACTATTTTTAAAGACGTGGCATTCGGACCAGAAAATATGGGTTTATCAAAAGAAGAAGTCGATAAGAGAGTCAGAGAAGCTTTAGAAATGGTAGGCATAGGAGAAGACATGTATGACAAATCCCCTTTTGATTTGTCCGGAGGACAAAAAAGAAGGGTTGCTATTGCAGGAGTTCTGGCAATGAAACCTGAAATTCTGATTCTGGACGAGCCAACAGCAGGTCTTGATCCCAGGGGCAGGGATGAAATTCTGGGACAAATTCAAAAGCTGCATAAGTCCTTAGGTATTACAGTCATTTTAGTATCTCACAGCATGGAGGACATTGCAAAACTGGTTGACAGAATTATTGTAATGTATAAGGGTAGAATTGCTTTAGACGGTTCTCCGGCGAAGGTTTTCAAAAATGATAAGGAATTGGAAAAGATGGGCTTAGCAGCACCTCAAATCATGTACATCATGAAAGCATTGAGAAAAAAAGGCCTTGAAGTTCCTGTAGATGTATTAACTGTAGAAGAAGGCGCTAAAGCAATTGCAGCATTATTGAAAAGTCAAAAGTAGGTGCTATGATGATACGAGATATTACAATAGGACAATATTTTCCAGCAGAATCATGGATTCATAAATTAGATCCCAGGGTCAAAATTATGTCAACCCTTATTTTTATCATTGCTCTTTTTGTAGCCAACCGCTATATAGGCTATCTTTTTACATTTATTTTTATGGCCACAGTTATTTACTTATCAAAAGTACCTGTAAAATATATGCTTAAAGGTATCAAAGCGATCCTTGTCATTATTATACTTACGGTTGCTTTAAATATTTTTATGACACCTGGTGAAAAGGTGCTTTGGTCCTACAAATCTATAAATATTACTGCGGAAGGCTTATATATTGCAGGGATAATGGCATTAAGACTGATATTTTTAATTATTGGTTCATCTGTTTTGACTTTAACCACATCACCAATACAACTAACGGATGGTCTTGAAAAACTTTTAAATCCATTTAAAAAAATAGGGATCCCAGCCCATGAAATAGCAATGATGATGACGATTGCCCTTCGCTTTATACCCATATTATTAGAAGAGACAGATAAAATTATGAAAGCCCAAATGGCAAGAGGGGCTGATTTTGAAAGCGGAGGCATTATTAAAAGAGCTAAAAGCCTGATACCTCTTTTGGTTCCTTTATTCATTTCAGCTTTTAGAAGGGCAGACGAACTGGCCATGGCAATGGAAGCAAGATGCTATCGTGGAGGGGAAAACAGGACCAGAATGAAGCAGCTTAAAATAAAAAAGCAAGATTATGTGGCAATGGTAAGCATTGGTCTGTTTATGGGCATAATGATTGTAAGCCGTTTTATCTAATAGGAGTTCAAAGCTTTTTGATAAAAATATGGAGGAAAATATGAAACATATTTTACTCACCATTGCATATGACGGAAGCAACTATAATGGCTGGCAAAGACAATCCAATGGAATAGGGATACAGGAAAAAGTTGAAGAAGCCTGTTTTAAAATTTTTGGACAGGAGATAAGTGTCACAGGTGCAGGAAGAACCGATGCAGGTGTCCATGCCCTGGGGCAAAGAGGGCTTATCAAAGTGGAGACTTCCATTCCCACAGACAAAATTCCCTATGCGTTAAATTCAGTCCTTCCAAAAGATATTGTAATCAGAGCTGCCAGGGAAGTTCCTGAGAACTTTCATCCCCGCTATGATGCCAGGGAAAAAACTTATCGCTATTTAATATTAAACGATAAATTTCCCATTCCGCAGTATAGAAATATAAGTACCTTTATTTCTGCCCAATTAAATGTAGAAGAAATGGACAAAGGAGCGAAATACTTTATAGGAAACCATGATTTTGCAGCCTTTTCTTCTGCAGGAAGTTCGGTAAAGACAACAGAAAGAACGATATTCGATGCTTTAGTGTATAGAGAAGATCCATTTGTCATTTTTGAAGTAAGAGGTAATGGCTTTCTTTATAATATGGTAAGAATAATGGCAGGAACTTTGATAGAAATAGGTATTGGAAAGAAAAAAGCTTCGGACGTAAAAGACATCATTTTATCCAGAGACCGGAGTAAAGCAGGAATAACAGCACCAGCCCAAGGTTTAACATTAGTCGAAATAAAATATTAAAGTTTATATAAAAAATATGATGAAATTTAATTATTCCTTGACACACCAGGGTAAGATGTAATATAATGTTTTTTGTGTAATTATGCCACTTAAAATCCATTAGCCCCGGGTTTTAAATAGAGTCGTGATTAAAGAAGGAATAAGGAGGGTTTGAAATGAGAACAACCTACATGGCGAAAGCAGAAGCTGTTGAAAGAAAATGGTACGTTGTTGATGCAAAAGATATGACATTAGGACGTTTGTCATCTGAAGTAGCAAAGGTACTTCGTGGAAAGCATAAACCAACATATACTCCCCATATTGATACTGGTGATTTTGTTATTGTAATTAATGCAAAAGACATTAAAGTAACAGGAAAGAAATTAGACCAAAAGCTTTACAGACATTATACAGGATATGCTGGTGGTTTAAAAGAAATTTCACTCAGAGACCTTCTCGAAAAGAAGCCTGAAAAAGTAATCTATGAAGCAGTAAGAGGAATGCTTCCCAAAAACCGTTTAGGCAGAAAAATGCTTAAGAAGCTTCGTGTTTATAGTGGTCCTGAACACAAGCATGAAGCACAGAAACCGGAAGTATTAGAAATTAAATTTTAGTAGTGAAGGGAGGATATCCAAATGGCTGAAGCAAGATATTATGGAACAGGCAGAAGAAAAAAATCAATAGCAAGAGTATATTTGGTACCCGGCAACGGTAACTTTAAAATAAATAAAAGAGATATTGAAGAATATTTTGGACTTGAAACACTAAAAGTTATTGCAAAACAACCTTTAGTATTAACCAATACAGTAGATAAATTTGACGTATTAGTAAATGTTTATGGTGGTGGATACACTGGTCAGGCAGGTGCTATTCGTCATGGTATTGCAAGAGCATTGCTCCAGGCAGATCCAGAATTAAGACCAGTGCTTAAAAAAGCTGGATTTTTAACAAGAGATCCAAGAATGAAAGAAAGAAAGAAATACGGACTCAAAGGTGCAAGAAGAGCACCACAATTCTCAAAGAGATAATTGGTTGTTTCATTACACACGAGTTTGTTTACAATTACAAAGTTTGCTTATCGCAAGCGCCAACCGTCAGGGGGTTCATTCCCTTTGGCGGTTTTTTGTGTTCAAAAATAGATATAGAAATAAATAAAAATATGCTAAA
>JAAYML010000037.1 GCA_012521395.1 Candidatus Epulonipiscium sp.
CAGCCGGATTTCAACGAAGGCAAAGTTACCCACGCACGTCCCAATTAAGGCGCAGCAGGGGCTTGGACATGATTCGCTCGTTTTGCTTGAACAAATACGAACGATTGATAAAATGCGCCTGAATGAGTATATCGGAACGCTGGACAGCGAGGCCATTAGCCAGGTAGACCGGGCGCTGGCGGTCAGCGTGGGGTTGAAAGGGAGAAATTGAATATGAGCCTTTGTTCCTAAGCGAATTCGCACATTTAACATAGGAGCAGGACTTATTTATAATGAAAATATGTATTCACGGAGGTGTCTACAGATGGAAAGCATCATACGAAAATCGGATGATGAAATCAAAAACGAATCAATTCCTCAAAAAATGGCTTGTTTCCCTCAGTCGAAAGAATACGTCTCATTTGTCAATGCGATGGCGAGTGTAGTGGAAAAGTACGGAGCTGAGATTTTGGAGGAAATTGACTGTGCTGTGTAATCTCACAGCACATTACATAGATGTTTTTCATTTTAATAACTCAGCTTACTGGAGGGTTTGCGAATGAATAGAAGTGGAATGAAATGCGTTTTGTATCCTCGCGTCAGTACTGAGATGCAGGTTGACGGGTTTAGTTTGGATGGCCAGATAACTAACTTAAGGCGTTTTGCGGACAGAGAAGAAATGATCATAATAAATACTTACGAGGATGCGGGGAAGTCTGGAAAATCTAATGAGGGTAGGCCTGCCTTCAAAAAGATGCTGTCTGACATAGAAAATGGTTTGCAGATCGATTATATCTTGGTCTATAAATTATCACGGTTCGGAAGGAATGCAGCCGACATTTTGAACTCCTTAGAATTTATCCAGTCTTATGGGATAAACTTAATTTGCATTGAAGAAGGGATTGATTCATCACAGGCAAGCGGAAAGCTACTTATATCCGTACTGTCTGCCGTTGCAGAGATTGAAAGGGAAAATATTCTTGAGCAAACCATGAATGGGCGCAAGGAAAAAGCAAGACAAGGAGGAGGGAACGGCGGTTTTGCTCCTTATGGCTACTATTTAAAGGATAAACAGCTTTTTATTCAAGAGGAGGAAGCCGAGGCTATTCGTATAATATATAATAAATTTGCCAACACAACCATGGGATATGGTGGCGTCGCACAATATCTTAATTTACAAGGAATTAAGAAAATCCAGCGACAGAACGGGAAACTCAGCGAATGGAGCGGTCATTTTGTACGGTTGATTTTAGATAATCCTGTTTACTTTGGTAAAATCGCTTTTGGCAGACGAGCGAAAGAAAAAATAAAAGGGACAAAAAATCAATACCGCCAAGCATGGCAGGACGAGTACATCTTAGCCGATGGGCTGCACGAAGCTATTATCAGTGAAGAACTGTGGAATAAAGTTCGTGAAAAAAGGATTGAAACCGGCGTAAAACAGCCATCAAAGGTTGGCAAGGATCGGGCGCATTTGTTGACCGGCCTTTTGAAATGTCCTGCCTGCGGCGGCCCTATGTACACCAATAAACACGCATGGACGAATAAAGATGGTACATATAAGGAAGTGTACTATTATGTATGTAGTCGCAATCGAAATGTCAGAGGTAAGAGCTGTACTTATAAAGCAATGCTGAAAAAAAC
Organism: Candidatus Epulonipiscium sp.; assembly: GCA_012521395.1. Lineage (GTDB taxonomy): Bacteria > Bacillota > Clostridia > Lachnospirales > Defluviitaleaceae > JAAYML01. The sequence goes on from JAAYML010000037.1 coordinate 1,624, forward strand.
AGTAATCGAGCCGCTGGTTATTGAGGCAATCAGAGAGCTGGTCAGCAACGAAGCATTTGCCAAGGAAGTAAAATCACGAATTGGCACTCAAATTGATACGGTCACTATCGACCGAGAGATTAAGAATTATGCAGATAAGCTCCGTGAGGTTGATTTGAATAAAGCACGGCTTGAAAATGAAATAGATACCCTGCCCGAAGATACTCGTTATAGAGAGAGGAAGCTACATGATATGACTATACGGTTAGATGGCCTGTATGATATAATTGTTGAACTTGAAGAGAAGATCGAAGATGCAAAACTAAAGCGCCGCTCAGTAGAATTGAATGCAATAACATTGGACAATGTTTACAAACTAATGATTAACTTTGATAAGATGTATGATAGAATCAGCGATAAAGAGCGAAAAGCCCTTGTTTCTTCCTTGATAAAGGAAATTCAAATATATACCCATGAAGAAGTAGATGTGCCGCTAAAATCCATTTCATTTAACTTTCCAGTCTTAAAGAATGGGAGAGAGGTACAGGAATTCTTGTGGGACAAAGGTAATACCGTTGACAGGTGCCAGTGATTGCCGCTATTTCAGCCGTGTCAGCCGCAGCTGTTTCCGGTTTTCACCCTTTGCCATATCGAAAGAGCAGCTGGCCTCCATCCATGGCATCGACGAAAATATCACGATTTC
>JAAYML010000038.1 GCA_012521395.1 Candidatus Epulonipiscium sp.
AAAATATTTAAAAGGGGGTAATCCTATGAGCCTGGTTCAGCTAAAAAAACTTATAAAAGAAAGCAGCAATATTGTCTTTTTAGGTGGTGCCGGTGTATCGACTGAGAGTAATATACCTGACTTTAGAAGCGATAAAGGAATTTATAGTGATAAAAATACACAATTTGCGCCTGAAACCATCTTGAGTCATTCTTTTTTTATAACGAACACAGAGTTATTTTATTCTTTTTATAAGAACAAAATGATTTATAAAGATGCAAAACCTAATGCAGCCCATTATGCTCTGGCTAAATTAGAAAAGATGGGAAAATTAAGAGCAGTTATTACACAAAATATTGACGGGCTTCATCAGGCAGCTGGCAGTATAAATGTCCTGGAGTTGCATGGTTCTGTCCACAGAAATTTTTGTATGGATTGTGGTGAATTTTATAACCTGGATGATGTTATTAATAGTCAGGAAACGATTCCTTATTGTAAAAAATGCAAAGGGATTATAAAGCCTGATGTGGTGCTTTATGAAGAGCCATTAAATTCTGATATTCTGGAAAAGGCAGTAGGCTATGTGTCTGAGAGTGAAATTTTAATTGTAGGTGGGACATCTCTTTTAGTATATCCTGCGGCTGGTCTGGTTAACTATTTCCGGGGGAAGGCTTTGGTTTTAATTAATAAATCAGAAACCCCTTATGACAGTCATGCAGATTACGTGATTCACGACAGTATTGGAAAGGTATTAACGGAACTGGCTGATTTTTAATACAGCACTATAATAGGAGAGATGATATTATGAGAATACTTCATACATCTGACTGGCATTTGGGAAAGCACCTGGAAGGTTACAGCAGATTGGAAGAGCAAGAAAAGTTTATTGAAGAATTAATAGAAATTATTGACAGAGAAAGCGTTGATTTAGTCATTATTGCCGGAGACATCTATGATAATGGTAATCCTTCTGCAAAAGCTGAAAAACTTTTTTATTCTTCTTTAAAGAGGATAACAAAAGGAGGGAAGATTCCTGCTTTAATCATAGCAGGCAATCATGATAATCCGGACAGGCTGGTGGCAGCAAGTCCCCTTGCCTATGAACAGGGGATTATCCTGTTGGGAACACCTAACAGTAAAGCAGTAGCCGGGGATTATGATTACTATCGTATTGTTGATGCGGGTGAAGGTTATATAGAAATAGAAAAAAACAATGAGCATTTACTGGCTTTAACCCTTCCTTATCCCAGTGAAAAAAGGCTTAATGAAATGATTAGCGAAAGCCTGGAGGAAGAAGAACAGCAAAAAAGTTATTCGCAAAAAATAGGCAGTATATTAGAGAATCTTTCTTCTAAATTCAGGGAGGATACGATTAATATTGTGGTCGGTCATTTTTATGTGGCCGGGGGCGAGGTTAGTGATTCTGAACGACCTGTTCAATTAGGAGGAAGTTATGTGGTTGAAGCAGATGTCTTTCCTCAGAAAGCTCAGTACATAGCCCTTGGGCATTTGCATAGACCTCAAAAGGTAAAAGGAACAGATTTAGAAGCCTATTATTCAGGTTCCCCCATTCAATATAGTAAAAGTGAAATATTTTATGCAAAATCTGTTTATATTGTAGATCTTTTGCCAGGACAAAAGGCAGTAGTAAAAGAAATTTTATTAAAAAATTACAAACCCATAGAAGTATGGAAATGTGACAGCATTGAAGAAGCCATAATGAAATGTAAAGAAAACAGCGATAAAGATGTATGGGTCTATTTGGAGATAAAAACGGACAGGGTGCTGTTACAATCTGAAATCAAGGAAATGAGGCGCTTAAAAAAGGATATTGTTGAGATTGTGCCTGTTTTTAATGATGAAGAAGAAGAACTGGAAATAGAAGATATCCGAGAAAAGACGCTGGAAGAATTATTTGTAGATTTTTATTATCATCAAAAACAAGTCAAGCCAACGGAAGAAATGATAGAACTTTTTCTTTCCATTATGAATGAAGGAGAGGAAGAAGATGAAGCCGGTACGCCTTAAAATAAAAGGATTAAATAGCTATATCGAAGAACAAGTCATCGATTTTAACCGTTTAACCGAAAGAGGGCTTTTTGGGATTTTTGGTCCTACAGGAAGCGGAAAGTCCACCATTTTAGATGCTATTATCCTTGCCTTGTATGGGGAAATACCCAGGGAAACAAAAGAATTTGTTAATCCGGAAGCTGACAGCCTTTATATATATTACGAATTTTCTATGAAATATGGAGGTGAAAGAAAAAATTATGTTGTAGAAAGAACTTTTAAACGCACAGAAGAAGGTATTAGAAAATCAAAAGATGCCAGATTTTATTTAAAGAAGGATGAAAATGAAATAGAAATAATTGCTGAAAGCATTAATCTTGTGACAAAAGAAATCGAAAAAACCATTGGTCTTAAAGCAGCAGATTTTACCCGTTCTGTTGTTTTGCCCCAGGGAAAATTCAGTGAATTTTTAAGGCTTACCGGGGCTGAAAGACGCAGTATGCTAGAACGGATCTTTGGGTTAGAAAAATACGGAAGGTTTTTGGGAGAAAAAATAAAAAAGACACGAGATAAAAAAAGAGAAGAATTATTGAACATCGAATCTCAGCTTGCTGTATACGGTAATATAACAGAAGAAGATTATAAAGCACTCGAAGAAAGCTTAAAACAGCAGTTGGAAGAAGAAAAGCAATTAAGAAAAGAATATGATGAAATAAATAAGCAATATGAAAAGTATCAAAGTATTTGGGAATTGCAAAAGGAATTAATCTTATATGAGGACAAGCTAAAAGAATTGGATGAAAAAGAAGCGACTTATTTAAATATAGAGAAGTGTTTAAAAAGAGCAGAAGATGCTGAAAAAATAAAGCCTCATATCGATGAACTGGAAAAAATCCAAGCAAAAGCAGAAGAAACCTGTAAGGCTATGGACATGCTTAAAAAACGCTATGACAGTCTCTGCAAGCAGAAAGAAGAAACAGAAGGTAAGTATTTGGAAGCTTTAAATGAGAAAAATATTAAGCATTCTCTTCTTCTTCAAAAACAAGCCAATTTGGATCAGGCGATTTTGCTTTTAGAAAAGAAAAGGCTGATGGAGTCAGAGAGAAATCAATTAAGACAGGACTATTTGAAGAACAGTGAAGCTATAAAGAAAGAAGAAGAAAAAGAAGAAAAGATAAAAGAGCAGCTTTTAGAAATTGAAGAAACATTAAAGAAGATAGAAGAGGAAAAAGAAAAGATATATATTGAGCCTGCTTTCAGGGAAGAAATACAAAAGGCTTATGAAATAGAAAAAGAATATCTGAGTTTATTAACCTCTCAAAAAGAAACGCTGGAAAAAGTTCAGCAATTAGCCATAAGTATTGAAAAATCTAAAAATCAATTAGAAAAATGGTTAAAGGAAAAAGAAGAAAAAGCAAATAATCTTACGAAAGTCAATGAAGAATTGAAAAAGTTAAAGGAAATACCTTCCAGTCAGGAATTGATATTTGAAAAACACAAATACATTGAGGCATTAAAAAGTCAGGAAAAAATACTCACAGAACAGTTAAAGAAAAAAGAAGCAGAACAAAACCGTCTCATTGAGATTAGCAAAGCTTTAAAAGAAAAAGAAGTTCAAAAAGAAAATTTATTCAATGAAATGGAAAAGCTAAGGAAAAAATTAGATCAAATAAAAGAAGAAATAAAAAGTTTGGAAAAAACCAACATGGCTGCTATCCTGGCTTCTGAGCTTAAAGAAGGAGAAGCTTGTCCTGTTTGTGGTTCAACTTCTCATCATCCAGTTCATTTTGATTTTGATGAAGAAAAATATCATGATTTATTAGAGCAAGAAAAACGATACATCCAGCAATTTCAGGAGATTGAAGAAAAATATCATGATTTGGTTATAAAGCTTGCAGAAATTTACAATGAAAAAAATCAATCTGAAACGGAATTGAAAAAGACAGATGATTGCGTTAATGAGCAAGAAATCAATAAAATAAAGGAAAAATTATCTGAGGAAGAGAAAAATTTAGAATCCCTAATATTTCAAATCAGCAGTATAGAAAAAGCACTGAGAGAAAAAGAGAAAGAGCTATCAGAGATAAAAGAACAATTAAATATGATCGAAATTGAAGAAGCCAGAATCCAGGAAGGAATCCTCAGAGATGAAAAGCAATATAAAGATTTAGAGCAAAAGTCTAAAGAATTAGAAGAACAAGTTCGTAAAACGACCAGGGAATATAATGCAATTAAAGAAAAATTGCAGTCAGACCGTATAGAAGAAAAAATAAAGCAAATAATAGAATGGGATAAGAAAAGACTTTCCCTGGAGGAAAAGGAAAAAAACCTGAGAGAAGAAATGAAAAATAAAGAAAAAGAAAAAGAAGAGCTTGCTAAATGGATTTCAAAACTTAACCAGGACAATGCAGTGATTAAACAAAGCGGGACAGAAAAGTCAGCAATGATCAAGACCTGGGAAGAAGAAATACAGAAGTTGTCTGAAGGAAGAGAACCCTATCAGTACAAGGATGAAATATCAAAAATCATTCAGGGATTAATAGATAAAGAAGCCCAATTAAAAGAAGTATTTGAAAAGATAAAAGCTGAAGAAGAAAGGGTAAAAGAAAGTCATATTAAGCTTAAAACGCAATGGGAAGCTCTGAATCAAAATCAGACAGAAAAAAATGAAAAACTGTCTGTACTTTTTCAGGAATATCATTTTTCCAATGCAGAAGATGTTCTTAAAGCCTGGCTTGAAAAAGATAAGAAAAAAAGTCTGGAAGAGGATTTAAGAAACTATAAAGAAATGCATAATGAAGTCAAAAATAATATCATAAGAATTCGTCAAAGAATTGGAGAAGACAAAATCAGCCAGGAAGAATGGGAAAAATTAAAAGAAAGAAAAAGTAATAAAGCAGCAGAATTAGAAATGAAAACAAAAAGGATAGCTGTCATCCAGGAAAAGCTGAATATCTTAATAAAAGATTTAGAAAAAGTAGCGGAATTAAACAGGCAAAAAGCAAAACTGGACAGAATCTTTAGTTTGCTGGACGAATTGACCAGATTAGTGCAAGGCTATAAATTTGTTGAATATATTGCTAGCAGTCAATTAAAATACATTGCAAAAGAAGCTTCAAAAACTTTAAAACAAATTACGATGGGCAGATATGCTTTAGAATTAGACAGTACAGGTAATTTTGTTATAAGGGATGATTTTAATGGTGGTATCAGGCGTTCTGCCAGCACTTTATCTGGCGGGGAAACTTTTCTGACTTCTCTTTCCCTGGCCTTAGCCCTCTCATCGCAGATTCAATTAAAAAATGCATCACCGTTGGAATTCTTTTTCCTGGATGAAGGTTTTGGGACCTTGGACAGTCATTTACTCGATCTTGTTATGTCTGCTCTGGAAAGACTTCATTCTCAACAGCTCTCAGTAGGTATTATCAGTCATGTGGAAGAGCTTAAAAACAGGATTCCTGTTAAGCTTATTGTTGAACCTGCTGAACAAGGGATCAGAGGTAGCAGGGTAAGAATTGAATAATCTTCTATCTTATAAAAAGTTATGCCTAAAGTCAGTTTTACTGCTTTTATAAGGATAAAATAATCTCCGGATGTTTATAAAGTGATGACTGGCCCAAAAGAGTCTGACCAGATCAGGAACAAATATTTTTTGGATATATAAGCATCCGGAGGTAAAAAAGCTGTTAAATCTGTCTATGTTTTTTTCAATTACTTGATATATCGTTATAAAAAAGGGCTATAAATAAAAATTAAAAAATAAATTTAAAAAAATGATTGACATAATATTTTCTATGTGCTATAATTTAACCCGTTAGCAGCGCTAAGGCTGTTAAATACAATGACGCGGAGTGGAGCAGTCTGGTAGCTCGTCGGGCTCATAACCCGGAGGCCGTAGGTTCAAATCCTACCTCCGCAATTCCTAAACCTTTAAATCGTATTGATTTAAAGGTTTTTTTATTTTATTGCATTTGCTATGGCATTTATATATAATATAATCAATTATTATCAGGAATAATATTAGAATTATCTATATATTAATAAATCAAATCAATAACTATAGTAGAAAAGAGGAAAGATATGCCAATAAAAATACCAAACGATTTACCTGCAAAACAAGTATTAGAAAATGAGAATATCTTTGTAATGGATGAAACCCGTGCGGTTACTCAGGATATAAGAGAATTAAAAATAGTTATTTTGAATTTGATGCCTAAAAAGCAGGAAACGGAAGTTCAATTGCTCAGGCTTATAGGTAATTCACCTCTTCAGGTAGAAATTACATTACTGCATCCCAAAACCCATAAATCTAAAAATACTTCTGAAGAATACTTGCTGGCCTTTTATCATACCTTTGATGATATTAAGCATAAGAAATTTGATGGAATGGTGATCACTGGAGCTCCAGTGGAAACTTTATCTTTTGAGGAAGTGACTTATTGGGAAGAATTAAAAGAAATTATGGAATGGACTAAAAGTAATGTGACTTCTACTTTGCATATTTGTTGGGGAGCTCAGGCTGGCTTATATTATCATTACGGGGTGCCTAAATATCCTCTGCCCAAGAAAATGTTTGGCGTATTTCCCCATTATGTTTTAAAAAATGCGAAGTTATTACAGGGTTTTGATGATGTATTTTATGTTCCCCATTCAAGACATACTTATACAAGAAGAGAAGATATTGAAAAAATAGAAGCGCTCGAATTATTATCGGTTTCTGATGAATCAGGGGTATACATTGCAGCTTCTAAAGATGGAAAGCAAATTTTTATAACAGGACATTCTGAATACGATCCCAATACCCTGAAAGATGAATATGAGAGAGATTTGTCAAAAGGTCTGGATATAGAGATCCCTATTAATTATTTTCCTGATAATGATGTAACAAAAAATCCAGTTGTTACCTGGAGAAGCCATGCTAATTTACTTTTCTCAAATTGGTTAAACTATTATGTGTATCAGGTGACGCCTTACCACTTGGATTAATATCAAATATTGTCATAAATACCTTTTGTCACTTATTTTTTTATTGAAATTTATTTTTAAAATAAGTATACTAAATTTAGAATGATAAATTTGTGACAAATTATTTTTTTCATTGGCAACTGCTAAAGTGAGCATAGGCTTTTATTTGAATTGGGGATGGAGTGAATAAGAGTGAAATTTGCAGGATTAAAAGAATATGTTTATCATGAAATCAAGCAGCGGTTAATTAATAATGAGATAAAACCTGGAGAAAGGATATGGGAAGAGGAAATTGCAGCAGAGTTGGAGGTAAGCAGAACTCCAGTACGGGAAGCAATTAACCGTCTGATTGCAGAAGAATTTGTTGAAAACAGACCTCGGAAGGGTATTTTTGCTGCTGAGATATCCAAAGAAGAACTAAGAAAAATGCTGGATGTCAGGATTGCCCTGGAATCTCTTTCAGTCAGTCAATGCTGCAAGCTGATTAGCGAAGAAGAAAAAGATGAATTACGAGCAATATTTGGGGACTACAAAAGGAAAATGGAAGAAGGAGAATATGAAAAGGCAAGTCAGTTAGACAGCAAAATGCACAGATTCATTGCCAAAATTGCCGATAATAAAAAATTAGAGGCCTATATTAATGATATTCAGGATTTTTTTGCTTATAGCAGGCCTTATACGGTAAAATGGACAGAAGCTAAGATTAAAAGAGCCATTAATGACCATAAAGAATTGATTGATGCTTTATGCAATGGAAATGAAGAAAGAGCAATAGAAATAATAAGAGAAGATATAGAAGCTATGAGAGATTTACTAAAAGATAATAATGAATAAGTAAGTTAAAAAATCAACAGAAGATTATTCAAAGAAGCCACTGAATAGCTAAGATATTCTCATAACTATTCAGTGGCTTTTTTTATTGGATTAAGCGACAAAATTCTCCAAAATAATTGTAATGGTTTAATTTTATAATGTTTTTGATAAAAATATATAAAAAGCACTTGCAAAAAGTTTAATCTGTTGTATAATTAGATTAAGATTATAAATTATAATTTATAATTTATAAAAAATTATATGAGTAAGGTGGAAATCGGATGAAATTTTCAGGGTTAAAGGAATATGCTTATCACAAAATCCGGGAAAAACTAATCAGTAACGAGATCAAACCTGGTGAAAGAATTTGGGAAGAAGAAATAGCAGCAGAATTAGGAATAAGCAGAACGCCGGTACGTGAAGCAATCAACAGATTAGTTGCAGAGGGACTGGTGGGAAACAGGCCACGTAAAGGTGTTTTTGCAGCAGAGATATCAAAAAACGAACTAAGAAAAATGCTCAGTGTCAGAACAGTTTTGGAAACTCTTTCGGTTAGTCAGTGCTGTAAATTGATTACAGAAGCAGAAATGTATGAACTGAAAAAAATATATGACAACTACAAAAGCGCAATGGAAAAGGGAGACTATGAAAAAGCCAGTCAACTGGATAGTCAGATACACAGATATATTGCTAAGATTTCCGGAAACAGACGACTTGAAAATTATATTAATGACATTCAGGATTTTTTTGCTTATGCCAGACCTCATAAGGTAAAGTGGACAGAAACTAAAATAAAAAGATCTCTTCAAGACCACAAGAAACTGGTTGATGCCATATGTAACAGAGATGAAGACAGTGCAATAGCCATTATTAAAGAAGATATAGCAGCAATGGACGATTTGCTAAAAAATAGTTAATAAATAAGTGAGTGATAGGAGAGATAGGAAATGAAATTATGTTATCAAGTAGCAACACCGGATGTAGCCATTGCCGATTCGGTTACTGCTTACCAGGGTCCCTTAGAAAAGAGTTTTTATGACTTAGCTTCTTATGGTTATGACGGTGTTGAATTAATGACCTTGAACCCTGACGAACTCGACTGGGACTTTGTAAAAAAAGAGGCTGAAAAAAATAAATTAGCAGTCGTTCTGGTTTGTACCGGGGAAATATTTGGACAACTGGGACTAAGCTACACAAATCCAAAAGAAGAAATAAGAAAAGAAGCCATTAGACGAACAAAAGGGATTATTGATTTTGCGGCCTTTTTAGGCGCTAACATCAATATTGGCAGAATTCGCGGCCAGTATTGTAAAGAGCTTTCTAAAGAGCAAACAGAAAAATATGCGATAGATGCATTTAAAGAATTAAGTGACTACAGTGGAAAGAAAAATGTACAAATTGCCTTAGAATCTGTAACCATCATGCAGACCAATTTCATCAATACCTTAGAAGAAGCCGTTCTGATGATAAAAGCTGTTGATAATCCTTATTTTAAACTGATGATGGACGTTTTCCATTTAAATCTGGAAGAAAAAGATATTTGTGAAGCCATCAGAAATTATAGTCCCTATAATATCCATGTTCATTTAGCGGATAATAACAGACGTTATCCTGGTCATTGCGGCTTAGACTTTGAAAAAATCATAAAGACCTTTAAAGAATGCGGTTATGATGGAAACTACTGTACTGAAATCTTCCAGATCCCCAGTCAGGAAGAAGCTGCAAAAGGTGCAATCCAACATCTAAGACCCATATTCAACAAGGTTTATGGGAAATAGTATAGAAGGGAGCGTATTTTCATGACCAAAGAAAGAAAAAAAGAGCTTCAGGATTTATGCTTAAAATTCAGACATGATTTAATAGATATTTTACACAGTATTCAAACCGGTCATCCCGGAGGTTCCTTATCTTGTACTGAAATCGTTACAACCCTTTACTTTGAAAAAATGAATATCGATCCCAAAGACCCTCAAAAAGAAGGAAGAGACCGATTTATTCTCTCAAAAGGGCATGCATGTCCAATGCTTTACTTAAATTTAGCAGAAAGAGGATTTTTCCCAAAGGAAGACTTAAAACATTTAAGACAAACAGACAGTCACCTGCAAGGTCATCCTTGTTTTCATAAAACTCCTGGCGTTGAATTGTCAACAGGACCTTTAGGGATGGGTCTTAGCGCAGGTCTGGGAATGGCATTAGGGGAAAAATTAAAAAAGACTGATGCTAAGATTTATGTCCTGTTAGGGGATGGGGAAATACAAGAAGGTGGAATCTGGGAAGCCGCTATGGCAGCTTCAAAATTTAAAGCCGATAATCTGATTGCTATTTTAGACTATAACGGGGTACAGTTAGACGGTACATTAGAAGAAATTATGCCTCTGGGGGATGTTGCTTCCAAATTTGAATCGTTTGGCTGGAATGTTCTTCACTGTGACGGTCATGATGTGGAAAGTGTATCTGCTGCGATAGATAAGGCAAAAGAATCTACGGATAAACCTTCAATGATTATCGCAAGGACAGTAAAAGGAAAAGGCATATCCTTTATGGAAGGCAAAAACACATGGCATGGAAAACCAATTAGCGATGAAGAATATAAAATGGCAAAAGCCGAGCTGGGAGGTGGAAACTAATGTCAAAGCAGATTGCCATTCGGGATGCATATGGAGAAGCTTTACTGGAATTAGGTAAAAAGAATGAAAAAATAGTTGCTTTAGAAGCAGATGTTGGTGCCTCCACAAAAAGTATTCTCTTTGGTGAGGTGTTTCCTGACAGATATTTTAATGTAGGTATCAGTGAGTTTAATATGGTTGCCATGGCAGCAGGTTTTGCACAGGAAGGTTTTATACCTTTTGTTAATACTTTTGCTGTTTTTATGACTACGAGAGCTTCAGATCCAATCCAAAGCTTAATTGCCTATGACAAATTAAATGTTAAAATGGCAGGAACTTATGCAGGACTTTCTGACTCCTATGATGGTGCAAGCCACCAGGCAATTACCGATATCGCATTTGTAAGGTCTATACCCAATATGACTGTGATTTCCGTATCTGATGCGGTTGAAACAAAAAAGGCAGTTGAAGCTATTGCTGAGTATGATGGACCAGTATATTTAAGATTAAGCCGTGCGCCAGCACCTGTAATCTTTGATGAAAATTACGATTTTCAAATAGGAAAAGGTGTTGAGTTACGAACTGGAAAAGATGTTGCCATCATTGCGACAGGCACGATTTTACACAATGCCTTAAAGGCTGCAGAGTTATTAGAAGAAGAAGGTATCGAAGCAACTGTCATCAATATTCATACGATTAAACCTATTGACGAAGAAATCATTATTAATGCTGCAAGACTTACGGGTGCTGTTCTTACAGTAGAAGAACACAGTATTTATGGTGGCTTAGGCAGTGCTGTAGCAGAAGTACTGTCTCAAAATTATCCAACACCTGTAGATTTTGTAGGAGCGACTACTTTTGCAGAATCAGGAGACTATGACGAGTTACTCGAAAAATACGGTTATGGAGCCAGGACTATAGCTGACAAAGCAAAACAACTGATTAATAGAAAATAGAGTATAAAAAGCAAAATGGAGGAATGAAGAAATGAGAGAATCTATTCACAAGTATTTTCAGATAGGAACCATCCAGTTTATGAGTTATCCAGGGATTGATCCCGTGGAATCCATTAAAAAGATTGCTTGTGATGACTACTTTGATGCCATCGAAATTACCAAAGTAGACGGCGAAGAAAAAAGAGCACAAGTTAAAAAAATGCTGATAGAATCTGGACTTAAAGTGTGTTATGGTGCACAACCTCTTTTACTTGGAACAAAATTAAATCCCAATGCAATTGATGAAGAAGAAAGAAAGAAAGCAGAAGAACTGCTGCTTAAAGCTATTGACGATGCAGAATACTTTGGGGCAAAAGGTATTGCTTTCTTAGCAGGAAAATGGGAAAAAGAAACAAAAGATCAGGCTTATGAACAATTGTTAAAGACAACAAGAAATTTATGTGACTATGCGGCAACAAAGGGCATGCATGTAAATCTGGAAGTTTTCGACTTTGATATGGATAAGGCTGCATTAATCGGACCAGCTCCATACGCAGCAAAATTTGCTGCTGACATGAGAACAACACACAGCAATTTTGGCCTTATGGTAGATCTTTCTCACTTCCCGACAACTTATGAAACAGCCAGATTTGTTATTCGCACCTTAAGACCATATATTGCACACTTCCATATTGGTAATGCCGTTGTAAAAGAAGGTTGTGAAGCATACGGAGACATGCATCCAAGATTTGGATTCCCCAATAGTGCTAACAACATTGAAGAATTATTAGAATTCTTTAGAGTATTAAAAGAAGAAGGTTTCCTGGATTCAAAAGAACCCTATGTACTTTCTTTTGAAGTAAAACCATGGAAAGATGAAGATCCTGATATCATCTTAGCAAATACTAAGAGAGTGATTAACAGAGCCTGGGCTCTTTTAGAAGACTAAAGCTTTGTCATTTATTTATAATTTATCAACAGAAAGGAACGGTGTGAAATTGAAAATAGTTATTTTAGATGGATATACAGAAAATCCTGGAGATTTATCCTGGGAAGGCTTTGAAAAGTTAGGTGAATTAACGGTTTATGACAGAACACCAGCTGATAAAATTATTGAAAGGATTGGGGATGCTGATGTGGTTTATACCAATAAAACCCCCATTAGCAGAGAAACTTTAGATGCATGTCCCAATGTTAAGTTTATTGGAGTGCTTGCTACAGGTTATAACGTAGTTGATGTGGAAGCAGCTAAGGAAAAAGGCATTCCTGTATCCAATATTCCAACCTATGGAACCGATGCTGTAGCACAATTTACCATTGCTTTATTATTAGAATTATGCCATCATATCGGGGCACATTCTGATGCGGTTAAAAATGGTGAATGGACCAATAATCCAGACTGGTGCTTTTGGAAATATCCTTTAATAGAACTGGCAGGAAAGACCATGGGTATTATAGGTTTTGGAAGAATTGGCCAAAGAACTGCAGAAATTGCACAGGCTTTAGGAATGAAAATCTTAGCTTATGATGCTTATAAGAATTCGGCATTAGAATCTGAAACCTGCAAGTATGCAGAATTAGATGAGCTCCTTGCAAATTCTGACGTTATTTCCCTTCACTGCCCTTTATTCCCTGAAACTCAGGGGATTATCAATAAGGATACCATAGCAAAAATGAAAGATGGGGTAATGATTCTTAACACTTCAAGAGGTCCATTGATTGTTGAAGAAGATTTAAGAGATGCCTTAAACAGTGGAAAGGTTGCCGGAGCAGCATTGGATGTTGTATCAAAAGAGCCGATCGAAATGAATAACCCCTTACTTTCTGCAAAAAATATCATCATTACACCACACATTGCCTGGGCTCCTAAAGAATCCAGACAAAGATTAATGGACATTGCTGTTGACAACTTAAAAGCTTTTATTTCAGGCAATCCTCAAAATGTTGTCAACAAGTAACTCTTTTATCATAGATTTCACTTTTCAAGCTTTATGCTTTGAAAAGTGAAGTCTAATAAGATAGATTTTACATTCTAAATATAGGAGGATTGACATGACAAAGTTTAAAGTGAAGAATCTGATACCGCTTTTATTTGTGGTGATGGGGTTAGTATTTGCAATTTTAGGCTTTACACAACTTGGATTCTGGAGTGATGTTGATGGACCCAAACCAGGATTCTTTCCATCAATCATTGCGATTGTTATGGTTTTTACAGGTTTAATAGCCTTTATTCAATCTTTTAAGGAAGAAGATAAGGCACAATATAATGCACAAGAATTTCTTGCTATGGCAGGAGGTCTTGGAATTTTTGCAGCTACCTTTATTATCGGTTTAGTTCCAACAATTATTCTCTATATTATTCTTTGGTTAAAATTAGTTGAAAAAGCTAGTTGGAAAGTGATTTTAATTGTATTGGCTATAGCTTGTTTTATTACCATTGGGGTATTTGGAATCTGGTTGGGTATTCAGTTTCCAAAAGGCATCTTTGAATTCATTTTATAAGAAGGGGGAAGAGAAGAAATGTCAAACTTTGAGATGTTGTTACGAGGATTTTCAGTTGTATTTACACCAGCTAATATCGGGGCATCCATTTTAGGTGCGATATTAGGTCTTATCGTCGGAGCGATGCCTGGGATTGGTAGTTTGGCAGGAGTAGCATTATTACTTCCCCTGACATATAAATTTAATCCAACAACGGCAATTATTATGTTGGGTGCACTCTACTATTCAAATATGTACGGCGGAAGCTTTAGTGCTATCTTACTGAATATACCAGGAGATTCACCAGCTGTTATGACTGCAGTTGATGGATATCCGATGGCTAAGAAAAAGAAAAGACCTGGACAAGCTTTGTTTACAGCAAATATGGCATCCTGTATTGGTGGTACCATTGGAATGATTATTCTTACCTTTGCAGGGCCAGCTTTAGCAAACATCGGATTAAAATTTGGACCATCTGAAATGACAGCACTTTTACTTGTTGCAATGACTTCTATTAGTTGGTTAGTTGGTGAAAATCCAATCAAAGGGATTGTGGCTACAGCATTCGGTATTTTGTTAGCCTCTATGGGTATGGATACCTTATCCGGATCACCAAGATATGATTTTGGAAGTATGCATTTATTGGGTGGAATTCCATTTACGCCTTTTGTTATTGGTTCTGTTGGTTTTGCACAAGTGATTAATTTAATGAATGAAAGATATGTTCAAACAGAAATGATAGATGCAAAACTTTCAATAAGAGGAAGTTTACCAACTAAACGGGAATTCTTAAGGCTGATACCTCCTTCTATAAGATCTGGTATTTTGGGAACTTTTGTAGGTGTATTACCAGGTGCAGGGGCTACGACAGGTGCATTTATGGGATATGCGATTCAGAAGAATTTTAAGAGTGATGAGCCTTTAGGAACAGGTGCAGTAGAAGGTATTGCAGCTTGTGAAGCAGCAAATAACGCAGCAGCTGCAGGTTCTTTTGCTCCTTTACTTGCTCTTGGTATTCCTGGTTCTGGAACAGGTGCGGTTCTTCTTGGAGGCTTAATGTTATGGGGTCTTAATCCTGGACCATTGCTTTTCCAAAATGAACCAGATTTTGCATGGGGTTTAATATCATCCCTATTCTTATCCAATGCGATAACCCTTTTAATTGCGATTGCGGTTATTCCATTCTTAACGAAGATATTAGCTGTACCTACAAAATATATGATACCAATTATTACAGTAGTTTGTGTGGTAGGTTCATATAGTACAACCTATTCAATGTTTGGTGTATTAGTAATGCTTTTATCAGGAATAGTAAGCTACTTTATTCAAAAGAATAACTATAGTACAGCACCGATGCTTTTATCTTTCGTATTAGCGCCACTGCTTGAGTCTAATATGAGAAAAGCATTTATTATCTCTGGTGGTAGCTTAAAAATTTTCTTTACAAGACCTATATCTCTAATGTTCATGTTGATCTTCTTTACAATGCTTTTAATTCCACTTGTAAGAAGTATAATAGGTAAAAAGAAAGAAGAAAAAACTGCTTAATTTAATTATTTTAGCTCGCTATATAATTTTCATTAATTATATAGATATAAATTTTAAATTTTAAATATTAAGAGGAGGATTTAGTATGAAGAATAAAATGATGGCTTTATTGGCAGGGGTTTTAACAGTATCTGTACTTTTTACAGGTTGCCAAAAATCTGGCGGAAATTCCAGTTCAGGTGGAACAAGCTCAGGCGGAACAAGTTCTGGAGAAAAAACTACTGTAACTAAAGAATTTAAACCAGCTTCAACGGTTGACTGGTATGTTGCTAGTAGTCCAGGTGGTGGCAGCGACATTTTCACCAGAATGATTACAGACATTATGATTTCTGAAGGAATTGTTGACACAAACTTTATTGTTACCAACAAGACCGACGGTGGCGGTGAAGTTGTTCGTAATGAAGTAGCACATATGTCGAAAGGTGACAGAGCAAACAATACTTTATTAACTTTTAACAGCGGATGTTTAATGCCAATGGTTGAAAACACTAAAAATCGTTCCAGCAACTTTAAAGTTATCGCTGTTATGGCAGTAGACAAACAATTACTTTTCAAAACAGAACATACAAAATATGCAGATTTTAATGAAGCAATTGAAGCAGCAAAAAGTGGTGCAAGCATTGTTATTGGTGGTTCAAAAGGTGACGACGTTGCAACTTATGAAGCATTAATTCAAGAAATTGGTGTTTCTGCAGACAACATGAAGTACATTACTTACGATGCAACTTCTGACGCTATTACTGCAGGCTTGGGCGGACACGTTGACTTTGTTATGTCTAAACCAGCAGCAGCATCTGAATATGTTGAAGCAGGTTCATTAATTCCTGTATTGGCACTTTCAAAAGAAAGATTTTCAGGTAATTTAGCTGATGCTCCAACATTAAGTGAAATTGGAGATTATGAAGATGTTGAAGTTCCTGTATGGCGTAGTGTTGTAGCACCTGCCAGCATGAGTGATGAAGCGGTAGCATTCTGGACCGATGCTCTTAAAAAAGTATCTGAAACAGAAAAATGGCAAAATGATTATATTGCAAAATATAAATTAATTCCTGAATACATGGATGCAGCAACAGCAACTGGCTATATCAGTGAATTCGAAAAGAATTTCATGGCATCTAAAGGAATTCAATAATTTAAGAAGTTAAAAACTGCAACAATCACCAACAAGTTAAAAAGAAGTGCTGTCTAAATACTATGATAGTACTTCTTTTTAACAAAGACTTAAAAGGAAACAGGATTAAAATAGATTTATCATCTGGGAGGAAAATATATGGAGAAGAAACCGATTATTGGGATAATTTTAGGGGATGCAGCAGGCGTTGGTCCAGAAATTATCGCAAAACTGGCAGCAAGAAAATTTTACGATGAATATTGCAGACCCGTGATTTTAGGGGATGCAAGAGTTTTTGAAGAAGGTGCAAGAGTAGCAGGTGTTGAAGTTCCCGTACAAATTATTGAAGACGTTGATGATGCAACATGGGAAAAAGGTATTCCTGTTCTTGATCAAAAAGATTTAGACCCTGCAAACATTCCTTATGGACAACTTAATGTTGAAAGTGGGAAAGCTTGTCTGGATTTATTAAAATTAGCTGTTGAACTGTTTCAGGCTGAAAAGATTGATGGCTTTTGCTTTGGTCCTTTAAATAAATCCGCTATGATTGCTGCTGGTTGTCCTTACGAAAGTGAACATCATTACATGGCAGCGTTGTTTAATCATACGGAACCCTTTGGAGAAATTAACTACTTAGATGGTCTTTGGACGACAAGAACTACCAGTCACATTCCAATTAAGGAAGTAAGCAATCATTTAACCGTAGACAGAATCTTAAGAGCTGTCCGTTTAGCCAATACAACTTTAAAAAATGCCGGATATGATAAACCTCTTTTAGGTCTGGCGGCTCTTAACCCACACTGTGGAGAAAATGGTAAATGCGGCAGAGAAGAAATTGATGTGATAGCCCCGGCTATTGAAAAAGCAATTGAAATGGGAATTGATGCAAGAGGACCATATCCTGCAGATATTCTTTTTATTAAAGCATTTAACGGGGAATTTGACGGTGTGGTAACAATGTATCATGACCAGGGTCAAATTGCATTAAAACTTAAAGGATTCGACTATGGCATTACCATTGCAGGTGGTCTTCCAGCTCCTATCGTAACTTGTGCGCATGGAACCGCTTATGACATTGCAGGAAAAGGCATTGCAAAAACAACTGCTTTTGAAAATGCAGTAAAAATGGCAGCCAGAATGGCTTCTCATATCCGCGGCTAAGAAAGGAGTTTATTATGAACCTTTCAATGAGAAAATATATGAAGGTAGGTATTATCCTTCATATGGCTTTTGATGGTCTTATTTCCGGAGAAGGTCCTATTTTGGAATGTTTAGAAAAAATAGCTGCTGACGAGTATTTTGAAGTTGTAGAAATTACACAAATCAAAGATCCTGGAGTTAGAAAAGCTGTAAGGGAAATGGTTGAAACTGCTCATATGGAATTGATTTATGGCGGACAACCAAGGCTGCTTACAAAAGGACTTAACATTAATGATTTAGATGAAGAAAAAAGAAGATTAGCCGTAGAAGAATTAAAAGACGGCATTGATCAGGCTTATGAATTAAATGCTGTAGGATTTTCCTATTTGGCAGGCAGATATGAAGAAGAGACTAAAGAAGAGTCTTTCCAGGCTTTAATCAAATCCAGCAGAGAAATTTGTGAATATGCAAAATCAAAAGGTAATATGCCAGTGACATTAGAAGTATTTGACTATGATATTGATAAAAAATCTTTAATTGGACCTGTGCATTTGGCAAAGAGATTTGCTCAAATCATGTCTGATGAATATGATAATTTTGGTTTGTTGGTTGACTCCAGTCATATTCCCATGCTTCATGAAAGCTTAGATGAAAACTTACTCCCCATTAAAGATTATATAAAACATGCCCATATGGGTAATACAGTCATTAAAGATCCCTCTTATCCTGCTTACGGGGATAATCATCCACGCTTTGGTTTCCCCAATAGCGAAAATGATGTGGAAGAATTAGCAGCTTATTTAAGAATGCTGATGAAAATAGGTTATTTAAATGATAAAGAACGCCGGATTGTAAGTTTTGAAGTAAAGCCCTTCGGAAATGAAAAGAGCGAAATTGTTATAGCAAATGCAAAGCGTACATTGAACTTAGCTTGGGAATTGGTATAAATGATTAACTTAAGCTGCTGTAAATTTTAAATTTATAGCAGCTTAGAAATATTTTTAAAATATCATTGAAGGAAGCAGAAAGATATGGCAGCAAAAAATGATTTTACACAAGGCAGTATTCCAGGAAATATATTAAGCATTGCAATTCCAATGACCTTGGCACAATTAATTAGCGTCCTTTATAATATCGTTGACAGAATTTATATTGGCAGGATTCCAGAAAATGCTACCCTCTCTTTTACTGGAGTAGGCATAACTTTGCCAATTGTCACCATTATCATTGCTTTTGCCAATTTGTTTGGCATGGGAGGTGCCCCCCTATGTTCCATTGCCAGGGGTAGTGGTGATAATGAAAAAGCTGAAGAAATCATGGGTAACTCCTTTGCTTTGCTCTTAATATCAGGTGTTTTACTGACCATTTCAGGTTTTTTATTTAAGAAACCCTTATTATATTTATTTGGCGCCAGTGATGCCACTTTTCCTTTTGCCAATGCTTATATTACGATATATCTTTTAGGTACAATTTTTGTTATGATAGGTCTTGGAATGAATAATTTTATAAATTCCCAGGGTTTTGCTAAAAAAGGAATGCTAACCGTATTGATTGGTGCAATATTGAACATTATACTGGATCCTATATTTATTTTTGTATTGAATATGGGCGTAAAAGGCGCTGCTATAGCAACGGTTATTTCTCAATTTGTATCAGCCTGTTGGGTCTTTAAATTTTTGACCGGAAAGGAAACCATATTAAAACTAAAAGTTAAAAATTTAAGGTTAAGAAAGAACTTAGTATCTAAAATTACTTTCCTGGGCTTGTCTGGTTTTGTTATGGCCATTACCAACAGTGCGACCCAGATTATGTGTAACGTTTGTCTTAGGATTTATGGCGGTGACCTTTATGTAGGGGTCATGACGGTCCTGAATTCTATCCGGGAAGTCATTACTTTACCAGCAAAAGGATTAACCGATGGTGCCCAGCCGGTGATTAGCTACAATTATGGGGCCGGGGATTATAAAAGAGTCAAATCCGCTATTAAGTTTATGTCTGTACTCTGTATTTCTTATATGGTTATTTCATGGTTAATCCTGCATTCTTTCCCTGCATTTTTTATAAAGATTTTCAATAAGGATACGGAATTAGTGAGTGCCGGCCTCCTGTCTTTAAGATTATTCTTTTTTGGTTACTTTATGATGTCTTTACAATTTTCAGGCCAATCGGTCTTTGTGGCTTTGGGCAAATCCAAACAGGCAGTATTTTTCTCTCTCTTCAGAAAAGTGATTATTGTCATCCCCCTGACCATCGTTTTGCCCAAATTCTTTAATCTCGGCGTCAATGGCGTCTTTTTGGCTGAACCCATTTCAAATTTTATTGGAGGAATAGCGAGTTTTTCAACCATGTTATTTATTATTTCACGGGAATTTAAGAGTTCCAGGTCTTTGGAGCTAAACTAAAATGACGGATAAACAGGAGAGTGAAGCCTTATGTATTATCAATATAAAAAGGAAAATACCATTGCTGTACCAGAACCTTTTAAGCGCTATATTACCCCTCTTTTTATGGCCGATGATCCGGTTATAAAAGAAACGAATTTTTCCGTACACATTACGGAATGGGAACCAGGTTGTAAAATCGATTTGCATGCCCATCCCGATGCCATGGAAGCTATGTATTGCATGTCTGGGGAAGGCAGAGTAAAAATTGACGGAAAAGAATATCCATTTACCCCAGGCTCAATGATTGTTGCCCCTCCAACAATAACACATGAAATTGAAAACACAGGTAAAGAAATGTTACGCGTATTTTGTGTATTCTCTCCCCCTGTTACAGGAGAAGACCTAAGAAAACGTGCCTATGCAGCAGTAGAAGAAGCTAAAAATCAATCACAAAAGGAGTAAAGGAGGTAATCTTATTAAGAGTATAGCATTAATCCATACGGTAAAAAGTGTGGCAGTCAGTTTTGATGAGAGGCTTCGCTCTAAACTCGGTGAAGAAGTAAAGATATATAATATTTGGGATGATTTTTTAGCAATTAACCCAAATGAAGTTGGGGAATTTACTATTGATAACAGAAACCGTTTATTTTTTGATATAAAAAATGCTGAGTTAGCCGGAGTGGATATGATTGTCACCACTTGCTCAACCTTAACTCCTGTTGTGGAAATGATTCGTCCCTTTATTAAAGTGCCTGTTGTGGCCATTGACGATGAAATGGCAAGATTAGCTGTAACTTTCGGAGAAAGAGTTCTCATTCTCGCTACAGCAGAAAGTACCATAGGTCCTACGAGTTCTAAAATTGCTAAAGAAGCCGAAAAGGCAAAAGTAAAAATTGATTTATCAACAAAAGTCTGCAAAGAAGCTTTTTTAGCCATGAAAACTATGGATATGGAAAAACACGACAAACTACTGCTGGAAATGGCAAAAGATTTCAAAGCTTATGACTGTATTGTATTGGCTCAAGCTTCTATGGCCCATTTGGAGAAAGCCATTCATGAAATTTGTGCCTGCCCGGTTTTATCCAGCCCGGATTTATGTATTAAACAAGTCAGTGAACTATTAAAAATGATAAAATAAGTACAATTGCTCTTATCGTAAAATCCGTATAATTATCAAAAGCACGGATGAAGATAAGGGCTTTTTTTATATTTTTGATCAGACTTTTCTGTTTATAATTACAATAAAATGCCAAATTTTTAGTTTTCTAAAGACTTTACTAGAATGATAGTCGAGGAAATGATATAATATATATAAGCTTTTATTATAAATTCAGAAAGGTATAGCAATGGTTAACAGCTATTTGGAAAATTATGTTGTATTTGATTTAGAAACTACTGGATGCAATCCAGTTAAAGATTATATCATTGAAATAGGTGTCCTGAAGATTGTCAATGGAAAAATCCATTCCAGTTTCAATGAACTGATTAATCCTGGTATAGCAATTCCTAATTATATTACGGCAATAACGGGTATAACAGATGGTATGGTAAAAGGCAAGCCGTTTATTGATGAAGTGCTTCAGGATTTTTTGGCCTTTTGTCAGGAGGATTATATTTTAGGTCATAATATTTTATTTGACTTTAAATTTATCAAAGCCAAATGTCATCAAAAAGGATATGCTTTTAATAAGAAAGCCTTAGATACTTTAGAAATTTCAAGAAAACATTTAAGGCAGCTTCCCAGCAGAAGCCTGGGAGCTCTTTGTCAATACTATGGAATAGAATTATCCCATGCCCACAGGGCAGTTCATGACGCTTTTGCAACGCATCAATTATTTCAATGCCTAAAAAGAGACTTTTTTGCTATGAGCCCTTCGTCCTTTGAACCTAAGGAGATGGTATGGACTCCCCCTAAAATGGAAATGATAACAGATAAACAAAAGAAATATTTACAAAGTTTGTTGAGGACTTATAAGATAAATCTTAACAGAGAGGTGGAAAGTTTAACAAAATCAGAAGCCAGCAGGGTTATAGATCATATATTGTCTGAATATAGATATAAGTAGGCTTGAAAAAAGGCATATGTTAAATTTCGAAAAGGAGAGCGTTATGAATTTAATTAATAAATACTTTATTAATTCTAAAGGTTTGCGGATTTTTTACAGAACGGATGTCCCCTTTGATGCAAAAGCGATTGTTATTATCAGTCACGGTTATGCAGAGCATTCTGGTCACTACATAGAATTGTGTGATTTTTTAGTTAAAAATAACTTTGGTGTCTATGCTATTGACCATAGAAGTCATGGTCAGTCTGAAGGCAAAAGAGGTCATATTGATTCATTTTTTGATTTCATCTCGGATTTTGATGCACTTGTTTCAATGATTAAAGAAAATCATCCTGATAAAGCAATTTTTACCTTTGGTCACAGTATGGGAGGCTTAATTACTTTTGTTTATGCCCTTGTGCATCCTGAAAGAAATATGAAAGGTCAGGTATTTTCTGGTCCGGCTTTAGCAGCGCCCTGGGGCTTATACAAGGTACCCATGACCTTTTATGATATTGTGGGTAAAACCATTCCAAAAGCAAAAGTTTACCGGATTGTTAAGAGAAGAGCTTCAAGGAATTATCAGTATTTTAAGGAATTTCAAAATGACCCTTATGATTTAAAATACTCGACCATAGGTTTTTTAAAAGAATTTTTATATAAAGGTATCAGTTGGGCACAGGAAAATGCAGAAAAATATGATTTACCTTGTCTTTTCTTACAAGGGACAGCGGATAAAATCATTCCTTATGAAAGAGTTCAAAGTACATTTGAAAGAATTTCTTCGAAAGACAAAACCTTAAAGCTCTATGAACATTGTTATCATGAATTGATCCACGAGCCCGAAAGAGAAGAAATTATGAAGGATATGTTGGAATGGCTGGAAGAAAGAATTAAAAAGAATTAACAAAGGTAAAAAGTGTTCATGAATCCTATAGCAAATGTTTATAAGAATAGAAAGGAGGCTTTTCATGTTCGAAGTAGGAGAATATATCGTTTACGGCAGTAATGGCGTTTGTAAGGTTGAAGCAGTTGGAAAATTAAAGGTACCCGGCATGTCAAAGGACAAATTGTATTATACTTTATCCCCTTATAATGCTAAAGGAAGTAAGATATTTACACCAGTAGACAATAAAAAAGTGGTTATGAGACCTGTTATTAGCAAAAAAGAAGCCATTGAACTGATTGAAAACATTAAGAATATTGATTTATTAGAAATTCCTGATGAAAGCCGGATTGAAGAAGAGTATAAGGAAGCTTTAAGAAAATGTGATTGCAGGGAATTGGTTAAGTTAATCCGTACAATTAATAAGCGTATCAGTGTCCGTTTGAAGGAAGGAAAAAAAATAACGGCTGGCGATGAAAAATATCTGCAAATGGCTGAGGAATATTTATTATCGGAATTGTCCATTCCCTTAGAAATGGAAAAGGAACAAGTGAAAGAATTGATTTTAAAAGAGGTAGGAAATTTTTAAAAGAACAGGTTTCTTGGATAATCGCTTAATAAGAAAGGATTTATGGAGAAATAAACACGGTTTATTTCTCTATTTTTTTATTAATATTTTAATTATTTTCTTAATATTGACAACTTATTAAATAGATTGTAAGATAAGTAATTATATTATTTGGGCCAATAAAGATTGAAGGTGAAAGCAATGGATAAGATTATTTGCATGAAAAATGTGAGTAAAGAATTTAAAGTATTAAATAGAAGAGAAGGTCTTAAGGGCAGTTTTTTGGATTTGTTCTCAAGGGACTATAAAATTGTAAAGGCTGTTAATCAAGTGAATTTGGAAATAGAGCAAGGGGAAATTGTAGGTTATTTGGGACCTAACGGGGCAGGAAAAAGTACGACCATAAAAATGATGACGGGCGTTTTGGAACCCACATCCGGAGAAATTATTGTAGATGGCAGGGTTCCCTGTAAAGACAGAAACCGGCATGCTCAAAATATAGGTGTTGTATTTGGACAGCGTTCTCAGTTGTGGTGGGCCTTGCCAGCCATTGAATCTTTTAAAATTTTAAAAGATATGTATCAGGTTAAGGGTTTGGGTCAGTTTGCATTTGGTGTTTTGGTGTTAAGCTATGCCTGGAAAAATTTAAGTCTGGGTCTGTCTTTAATCATTATTATAAAGCTTATCGTAAGCCTTATTACGGCATCTTTATTTATGATTGCCATTATGAATATCGCAGCAGCAAGTTGCTTCTGGCTTATTAATTCAGGTTATATTATGGTGATGGCTTTTCGCTTTAAAGACTACGCTAAATATCCTGTCAGTATTTTTAATTCTGCTTTTAAGTTGATTTTTACTTTTGTCATTCCTATTGCTTTTATTGCTTACTATCCCAGTCTGATCTTTTTAAGACCTGATGAAATACCACTTTTAACCTGGTTGTCTCCCTTTATAGGAATATTATTTTTCTATCTTTCATATCTGATTTGGATGAAGGGGGCAAGGTCCTATAGCGGAACCGGTTCATAAAATAAAAAATTGCTGCAGATAATAGATAAAAAAAGCTGTTGCACGTTTATGAATGAGTGCAACAGCTCATCTGTTATATTAATAGGTTTCAACAAATACCTCAAAATGCGCCTGAGGATGGGCACAAGCAGGACAGGATGTTGGTGCTTCTGGTCCTTCATGAACATATCCGCAGTTATTGCATTTCCATAATACCGTTTTATCTTTTTTAAATACTGTACCATTTTCTATGTTAGCAGCTAATTTTCTAAAACGGGTTTCATGTCTTTTTTCAGCAGAAGCAATATTTCTGAATACCGTAGCGATTTCCGGGAAACCTTCTTTTTCAGCTATATCTGCAAATGCCGGATACATTTGTTCCCATTCTTCGTTTTCTCCAGCCGCCGCTGCCAGTAAATTTTCTTTTGTGCTGCTAAAAGCAACAGGATATTCGCCGGTAATTTCTATTGTGGTATCATGAATTTCGGGATCAGCAGCTAAAAACTTATAGAATCTCTTTGCATGTTCTTTTTCATTATCGGCTGTTTCAGTAAATATGTTTGAAATCTGCACATAACCTTCTTTTTTTGCCGTTGATGCATAATATGTATAGCGCATTCTTGCCTGGCATTCCCCCATAAATGCCTTCATTAAATTTTTTTCCGTTTGTGTACCCTTTAAAGATTTCATCTGCAGCATACCTCCTTATATCATTTAGTCATTTTTTATAATTTTATTATAGCATAACAAAAATGAAAAGTAAAAATAGCGAACTGTGTTTTAAAAAGTTATCTGCAACAATTAAATAAAATCAACTTCTTGAATAAAATAAATGCTATGATTCAATTCTAATTTTATAAAAGTCTGATAAAATGGAACATATCTTTTAATGCACAAAAGGAGGCATTTCTTTGAAAAAGGTTGCAGTGATCTTTACAGGTGGAACCATTTCTATGAAGCTGGATGAAAACATACAGGCTGCTATACCTGCCTTATCTCCTGAAGAGCTATTAACCATGTTAATGGGTATAAAAAAGATGGCTGAAATAGAAGCCATTCATTTTGGAAGTTTTCCTGGGCCTCATATTACGCCGCAAAAGATGTTGGAATTGTCAAAGCTTACAGCTAAGATTATAAAACGTCCGGATATCACTGGAGTAGTGGTAACTCATGGGACAGATAATATGGAGGAAAGTGCTTATTTTTTAGATTTAATTTTAGATGAAAAAAAGCCTGTTGTTTTTACTGGAGCCATGAGAAACAGTTCTGAACTAGGCTATGACGGTCCTTCTAATTTAGCAGCTGCCATTGCCACCGTATGTGCCAGGGAGTCTATGGATAAAGGGGTACTGGTGGTGATGAACAATCAGGTTTATGCAGCAGATGAAGTGACAAAAACCCATACGCTGGCTTTAGATACCTTTCAGAGCATGGATTTTGGACCTTTAGGAATCGTAGACCAGGATAAAGTGATTTATTATCGGGAGAGAAAAAATAAAAAACACATCAGAACGGATAAAATAGAAGCCAGTGTTGGTCTTATAAAAGTAGCTTCAGGGATGGATTCTTCTTTAATTAAAAGTCTTATTGATTTAGGGATGAAAGGAATTGTTCTTGAAGGAATGGGAAGGGGCAATATTCCTCCGGATATGGTGGAGGGGGTAAAGTACGCCATTTCTAAAAATATACCGGTTGTATTGGTATCCAGATGTCCTAAAGGGAGGGTATTAGATACATATGGTTATCCGGGCGGAGGAAAAGAGTTAAGAAATCTGGGTGTCATTTTGGGGGATAATCTGTCAGGGCAAAAGGCCAGGATAAAACTTATGCTGATTTTAGGATTGACTAAGGACATGGATGAAATAAAAAGCCTCTTTGAAGAAGGTTTATATACGACAAAATAAAAAGAATGGTCATTGACCATCCTTTTATTGAGCCATAATTTCTGTCCAAATTCTGTCGTATTCTTTTGTAAATTCCCCTAGATCTTTAAATACAACACAATTTTCTAAATCTTCAATAGGAGGATAACCGGCTAAGTTGTTTAATATTTCTTCAGGTAATAATTTTACAGCTTCTTTATGTGCTGTAGAATAACCAATATAGTCAGCATTTTTGTAAGCAATGTCTGTTTCGCACATAAAATTAATAAATAATTCAGCAGCTTCTTTATTTTGTGCGTTTGCTGGTATTGCCATGGCGTCAACCCAGAGATTTGAACCTTCTTTAGGAATGGCATAAGCTAAATCCGGATTTTCTTTAATAGCAGACATGGCTTCTCCAGACCAAACAAGAGCAAGGGCAGCTTCCCCGCCAATCATTTTGTCTTTTACTTCATCGCCTACATAGGCTAAAACCAGAGGTTTTTGTTCAATTAAAGCTTGTTTTGCTGCTTCTAATTCATTCAAGTCTCTGGTATTGATGGAATAGCCTGATTTAATAAGGGCAACAGCAATAGAATCTCTCAGACTGTCTAACATAAGGATTTGATTGGCATACTTTTCGTTCCAAAAGATATCCCAGCTGTCTACAGGTTCATCTACCATGGTTGTATTATAAAGAATACCGACAGTTCCCCACATATAAGGTACGGAATATTCGTTATTTGGGTCATAATCAAGGTATTTAAACTGATCATCGATAAGTTCAAAATTGGGGACATTATTAAAATCGATTTTTTGAAGCATGCCTTCCCGAATCATTCTTTCAATCATATAGTCGGAAGGAATGACAACATCATAATGACTTCCACCAGACTTAATCTTAACATACATATCTTCATTGGTGGCAAAGGTATCGTAATTTACTTTAATGCCATACTTTTCTTCAAATGCTTCAATAACTCCTTCAGCGATAAAATCTCCCCAGTTATAAACATTTAAAACTTGTTTATTGGAATTCTTGTCAGAAGCGCCTTGTGAACCATTCCCACAAGCCGTAACCATAGCAACCATGATTAATAAAGCTGACAAGACAATAAGAAATTTCTTTTTTTTCATTTTGCTTTTTCCTCCTTCACTTCTTTTGATGTTCTTATATTAACAATAAATAATAAAATTAATATGGTTAAAAACATAATGGTAGACAGGGCATTAATTTTTGGATTAATACCGGTTCTTGCCATTGAAAAAATGGTGATGGATAAATTGGTGACACCAGAACTGGTGTTAAAAAAGCTAATAACAAAGTCATCAACAGACAAAGTAAAAGCTAATAAAGCACCAGTTACAATACCTGGCCTGATTTCCGGAAGAATGACTTTAAAAAAGGCATATAAGGGTGTTGCCCCAAGGTCCAGGGCAGCCTCATATAAATGGCTGTTTAACTGCTTTAGTTTTGGCAATACCGATAATATAACATAAGGAATATTAAAGGTAATGTGTGCCAAAAGCATAGTCCAAAAGCCTAATTTAATTCTTGCAAAGATAAATAAAATCATAAGAGATACACCCGTGACGATGTCCGGATTGAGTATTGGAATATAGTTTATATTTAATATTAAAGTTTTTTTCCAGTCATTGAAACTGTGTATACCTATGGCAGCAATAGTCCCTACAATGGTTGCGATAAGAGAAGACAAAAGTGCAATTGCGATTGTATAAAACAATGCTTTTTTAATGACAGGGTCCTGAAACAATTCAATATACCATCTTAAGGTAAAACCATTCCAATGGGAGCGGGATTTGGAATTATTAAAGGAAAAAACAATAAGGACCATAATAGGTGCATAGAGAAACAAAAAGATAATAAACAAGTAAATCCGGTTGATTGCATTTTTTACCATAATCCCCCTCCTTCACGGTCATTATCATATTTTGATAAAATGCCCATACTAATTAAAATGATGACCATCATGACAATCGATACAGCAGAACCAAAGTGCCAGTCGTATACAGCAGTAAATTGTTTTTCAATCAGGTTACCAATTAACATGTATTGACCGCCGCCAAGCAGTCTTGAAATAACAAAGGTGGTTACGGCAGGCATAAATACCATGGAAATGCCTGAAAAGACACCTGGAAGACTTAGAGGGAATATGACTTTTCTAAAAACCGTCACTTGATTCGCTCCTAAATCTTCGGCAGCTTCGATGACACTGGGATCGATTTTTTTCAGTACCGAGTAAATGGGTAAAACCATAAATGGCAGGAAGTTATAAACCATACCCAGAACAACAGCACCATCATTATATAGCAGTTGTATGGGTTCTATGCCAAAAACAGATAAAATCGTATTGATAAATCCGTTTTTTTCTAACAAAGTAAGCCAGGCATAAGTCCGAAGCAAAAAATTCATCCACATGGGCAGAACAAATAAGAACAATAAGAAACTTTTCCTGCTCATTTGCCTGCTGGACAAAATCAGGGCGGCAGGATAGCCTAAAATAAGACATACAATCGTGCTGATAGCCGCTAAAGCCAGAGAACGCCATAAAACTTTAAGATAAATAGGCTGCATAAAAGTCTTAAAATTATCTAATGTAAAGGCAAAACCATCTTCTGTAGCCGTCGTAAAACTATAAAACAGCACAAGAAGAAGCGGTACAACGATAAAGATAAGCATCCAAAGCAGATAAGGATAAGCCAGAAAGCGCCTTTTCATTAGTTCACCGCCTTTTTCATGATGTGGATGTTATCTGGTGCTACACTGATAGAAACCTTGGAATTCTGTGGGAACATCAGTGTATTGTGGGCTGTAAATGCAAATGAATCCGTACGAATAATCATTTCATAATGTACCCCTTTAAAAGTTACAGATTCAACGATACCTTGAAGTTTACCGGAATCATCCGGATAGATTTCCACGTCTTCAGGTCTTATAACGACATCGACTGGTTCATTGACTCCAAAGCCCTTATCAACACAGTCAAAAATCGTATTACAAAATTCTACCAGGCAATCTTTTTTCATAATGCCAGGAATAATATTACTTTCACCAATAAAATCTGCCACAAAGGCATTTTTAGGCTCGTTGTAAATATCTTCGGGGGTTCCTATTTGCTGAATAAGTCCGTCTTTCATGACTACAATAGTATCGGACATGGTTAAGGCTTCTTCCTGGTCATGGGTTACATAAATAAAGGTAATTCCAAGTTGCTTTTGCATTCTTTTCAGTTCTACCTGCATGTCTTGCCTTAATTTTAAATCTAAAGCACCTAAAGGTTCATCAAGCAAAAGTACATCAGGTTCATTCACCAGAGCCCTTGCTATGGCAATTCTTTGCTGTTGTCCTCCACTTAAAGAATCCACAGATCGGTTTTCATATCCTTCCAGGTTAACGAGCTTTAAAGCATTGCGAACTTTTTCTTTAATGGTTGCTTTATCTAATTTTTTTATTTTTAAACCAAAAGCAATATTTTCTTCCACACTCAAATGAGAAAATAAGGCATATCTTTGAAATACGGTGTTAACTCTTCTTTTGTAAGGAGGAAGAGAAGTAATATCTTTTCCTTCAAAAAGAACCTTACCGGTTGTTGGTTGCTCAAAACCGCCAATAATTCTTAATGTGGTGGTTTTACCGCAGCCACTGGGACCAAGCAGGGTCAGAAATTCGTTTTTTCTGATATAAAGATTAATGGTTTTAAGAACTTCGGTAGAATCAAAAGTTTTTGAGATATCCACTAATTCAATGATATGTTCAGCCACAGCGGTTCCTCCTTTATCAGATATTTAGAAACTGGGAGGGGTGCAAACCCAAAGTACTTTTGCCTTCGTTTTTCCCCCATTAGATATAAAATGGGTTCTGGAAGGCTTAAAATAGAAACTGTCACCCTTTTTTGCCTTGTACTTTTTATTTCCAATATGAATGACAATGGTTCCTGACAGCACAAATCCGAATTCTTCCCCTTCATGAGGGTCATGAATCATGGATTGGCCTCCTTCATCCAATATCATTAAAATAGGTTCCATGTTATTTTTTTGTGCATTAGGAACAATCCAATGGATTTCACATTTATTTTCAGTATCTTCCTGGATAAAAATATCGTCTTTTTGAAATACGATTTTTTCATCTTCTGTCTCATTAAAAAATTCTCTTAAATTTGTTCCTAAACACTCTAAAATATCCACTAAAGAGGCAATAGAAGGAGAAGTTAAATCTCTTTCAACTTGAGAAATAAAGCCTTTTGTCAGTTCACAACGGTTGGCTAATTCCTCTTGAGTTAATCCATTTGCCATTCTCAGTAATTTTATTTTTTCACCAATATTCATAAATACACCCTGTTTCTTTTTGGTTTTGAATAGCTAAACTTTTTGTTTAGAGTTGCTAAACAAATGAAACGGTTTATTATATACATATATTTCGCATAAAGTCAATGCTTTTTAATAAAAAAATTAAAAAATTATCTGGGAAAAATATAAATTACATTTCAATTTATTTTTTCAATAAAATAACATTAAAAGACTGATGGATTGACTAAATTTTTACTATAATATATAATTATCTTAATGAGAAAAATTTGGAGGAAATCTATGAAAATCAAACCAGTCAATAAAAAATACAGACCTGACTATCCCAGCAAAAATGAAATATTAAAAAAACCTTCTTTTCTTCTTTTGTAATGCAAATATGCAGGCAATGGAATAAAAAAGTTATAAAAGCTTCAGCGGTGGGACTTATTTTATCGATGCTGCTGACAGCCTGCGAAAAGGAGGAACAAGGATCCTACACTATTCAGAATGAAGAAACTGAAAAATTTTCATTTTTTGACAAGGGTAAAAAATTAGAAAAGCGTAGAAAAGAGATTTTGGAATCCAGAATGCTTTTGATGCCCACGGCAATTATGCAGCCTTATCAGCTTACAGAAGAAGAGGCCTGGAATATTATTGAAAGAAAAGCCAGGGAGTATGGTCTTGAATTTGAGCATAATTCTATGACGATAGACAATATCGTTCTTGAATTGGATAATTATAATAATCCGGAAAAAGATTTAATGCCTAAAGAAGATTTAAAGCAGCTAAAAGAAAGTCATTCCCTGACTTTGGACGGATATGATGAAACAAAAAAAGTAGGTATAGAATATATCGCACTTCCAACCGATTTAACTAAAAAAGAATTAAATTTAGAGGAATTAATTTATATCTATCAGTTATCAGGTCTGTTGAATGATGCGCTTAAAAAAAACCATGAAGATAAACGTATCAAAATCATTATTGGAACAACTTATAATAAGAAAAATGTTGAAGAAATTCTTGAGAAGCAGTTGGATGAATTTTTTACCCAATTAAAAGAAGAAAAAATTATTGAATGACTAAGGAGATTATTTTATGAATATTAGTCTTCATCTTACAAACCGCTGCAATTTCTCCTGTAAATACTGCTATGTTAATAAGGAAAATCCCATTGATATGAGTTGGGATACAGCAAAAAAGGCTATAGATATGGCGGTTAAGATGTCTTCCACTAAGACAGGGATATCCTTTTTTGGTGGAGAACCTCTTCTGAGAAAGGACTTAATTAAGGAAATTGTAACTTATTGTGAAGAAATACATCAAAAAACAAATATAAAGTTTTATTATAACATGACCAGTAATGGAACATTATTGGATGAAGATTTTCTTATTTATGCCAGGCAAAAACGAATCAGCATCGCTTTAAGCCATGATGGCATCAGAGAAGCCCATGATGCCAACAGGGTTACCAAAAATCAAAAAGTTTCCTTTGACATGGTTGATGAAAAGTGTGAATTACTTTTAAAATACAATCCCTATGCTTCAGTCATTATGGTTTTAAATCCTAATACTGCGGAATATGTTTACAAGAGTGTTGTTCATCTCTTTAATAAGGGCTTTAAATATATCATTATGTCTATGAATTATGGTGCTGCCTGGGATGATAAAGCATTAAAAGTCCTGAAAAACCAGTATAAAAAATTAAGTAAATTATATTATGAAAAATCCATGGCCAATGAAAAATTTTTTCTGGCACCTTTTGATTATAAAATTTTATCTCATGTTGATAATGAAAAATTTAAAAGCAGTCCCTGCAGTTTAGGTAAAAGTCACTTAACCATTACAGCAGACGGGAGTATTTATCCTTGTACCCAGCTTATTAATGACGAAAATCTTTTAATGGGTCATGTAGAGTCAGGTATTACAAGAACTGCTTTTTATGAAGATAAAGAAGCTTCTAAAAAACCATGTTTAGAATGTGCCATTAAGGACAGATGCAACCATACCTGCAGTTGTATTAACAAACAGGCAAGCGGAGATATCTATAAGATTTCACCAGTATTGTGCGCTCATGAAAAAATGATTATTTTTATTACCGATGCCCTTGCTGCCAAATTATATAAAGCTAAAAATAAGACATTTCTTAATAAACATTATAACGAGCTGTATCCATTTACCTCTGTGATAGAAGATCTGTTAAAGAAAAAGGAAGAAAAGACCCAGTAAATGTTTAGAGAGGAGAATACGATGAAGGTTAGCGCCGTAAGAAACTATAAAAGCCCAGCTTATCCCACCAGGGCAGAGCTTAAGGAATTACCTGACTATGCCTCAGAAAAAAGTTGGAATGATAAGTTGTTAAAAACGTCTTTAGCCATGGCAATGACAGCTACCTTGTTAAATGGATGTACTAATAATAGATATCCTTTTGATCCTTTTGGCGGAGAAGTGTTGTCAGGAGAAATTGCAGCCCCTTATATCCTTACAGAGGAAGAAGCCTTAAAAATTATCTATGAAGAAGCCAGTGCTGCAGGTATCCATTTAAAAGCAGATGCTTATTCAGTAGATCATTTAAAACTGGTTGCGGATAAAAATGTTATCAAAAGCTTGTACCCAGGATTTTCAGATACTTTCATAGAAGATACAGAGAATTGGTTCAATGAGGCTATAGCCCAGGTCAATGAGACAGAAATTTCTTTTCTTGTGGATGGTTATGATGAAGAGAAAAAAATCGGCATAGAGTATATCAGCGATGAAGATGACGAATTAAGGATGGTTAACGACTTTAATTTGAAAGCATTAGTCAACTATAGTTTAGAACAAAGTGAAACAGATAAATATATTAAGGTGATTTCTGCGGAAGGTTATAATAGTTCAAGAGAGGACGCTATAGAAGATCTGAAAAAACAACTTCAGGAATTCTTCGATTTTTTAAGAGCTGAAGGGGTTTTATAAAACAGAAAAAACCTTGTTGATAATCTTAATGGTTATCAGCAAGGTTTTTTTAACAAGAATTTATGAAATGGCATAAGCCATTTTATGCAAAGATTTTTCGTAAGAAGTTCAAGGCTGGGATAGCATATCTTCCGGAATGGTTTCATCTTCAAAAAGACCAGATTTTACTTTTTCAATATATTCATATTGAAGTCTATTAAGGATTTCTTCATATTCAAAATTTTCACCAAATGTTGCATAAGGTATTTCAGCGACCAGGACTTCTGTTTTGTAAGGAGATTTTTTTTCATGGTCTTTAAGCTTTTTATATACAACAAAATTTGGAATACGACTATCATCTGCTAAGGGGTTGGATATTTCTTTATCGTATGTAAAGGCATATATTTGATTGGCTTTATAAAAAAAGTCAGCAACTTTTTCTAAATCCTTGAATTCCTGGACGAAAGCTCTTTCATACTCGTCAATGTATTCATCATAGGAAGCAGTTAATTCTTCAATTTCATTTTTGTGATAATTCATTTTATCATTAAAATAGTGTGAAAAGATTGTTTTTTCATAAGGTCCAAAATAAGCACTCCTATCCAGATGCCTGGTTTGTTCAACATTAGATGAAATACTAAAAGTGAAATCTTTATTGTCTTTAGGGCTTAAAATATAATCCGCTTCGTAGTAAACAGAAGAATTTTCCTTGTATTCTTCATTCATCGATACGATTTCAAATTCCTGATGATATAATTCATTGGCATATTGTAAGATTTCTTCTGCAGTATAAGGATCATCTTTTTTGCGGCTGCAACCGATACATAATAATGGAATAAAAATAAGGAATAATAATGAAATGAGGTAATGGTTTAAAGATTTTTTCATATCTTTTTATCCTTTCAATTCTTATAAATTTTTATTAGCATTTCATAATTTTTGAAATTATTATTTTTTTATTTTATTATAATTAAATTTTAACGTCAATTAAAAAGAATAGTTCATTAATTAAATAGTGATTTTTATTGCATTTTATTACAGATTGTTATAGAATATTTTATGTAATGACAGAGTAGGTAAAGTGCGTTAAGTGTTAAGGGATGGGAAGTTGCCCTTAAACGAAAGCCTGTTGGGTTTTATCCAGGGTTGCGATACTTTATCGCTTCCGCTGACATTACATTAAAGAGCTTCTTTCTTTAGTGTGGTGTGCGCTACTACTGTCATATCATACTAAGGAAAGGAGGGAGAGCGTGATACAAGCGAAGTCTTACAGCACGAAAAACATTGTTTCCTGTGGACTACTTGCTGGGATTAGCATTATTCTGACAAGAGTTTTTTCATATACAATTCCAATTGCGGGATTTCCTGCCCTTCGCATTGGTTTTGGGGATATTCCCGTTATCATAAGTGGAATGCTTTTTGGACCAGTTGCCGGGGCATTAACAGGAACGGTCAGTGATGTTCTGGGTTTTATGATTAACCCCATGGGCGCTTTTTATATACCAGGAATGACGATAAGTGCGGCCTTGAGGGGTTTTATTCCCGGATTGTTTTATTGGGCTGTTAAAAACAATAAAATAAAGTTAAATTTTCATTTTATCAATATCATCTTTAGTATTTTGATGGTTCTTGGTGCTATATATGTACCATTATCCCAAAACGAAGGGGCATCCACTATTGCTTTAATATTTTATGGGATTATTGCCTTTGTTTTTATAATGTTGCCAGTTGTGCTGGGAATAATCATAAAGACAGATGATGGCCTCTATTCATTTGACAAGATTTTGTTTGTTGTTACCTTTTGTTATTATATGATATCACTGTTGCTGAATACTTATTGGCTGTCTTTGGCTTATAATAAAGGATTTTTGATTTTTTTACCTGGCAGAATCATCGCAGGTTTGGTTATTATCCCTTTACACGCCATTATTATATTTGTTTTGTCCAGATGGTTTAAATATATGAAAATTTGAGTTTTTTCATTTTGTAATGCTCATACAAAAAGATAAAGTCTATGATGTGCATTTCACAGGGTACTAGAATTTGTACTTGCCAGTTGACGTCATAGGCTTTTATTTATATACTTTGGTATCTCAAATGGGGGGTTATTATGCTTGGTGGTTTATTAATATACCGTAAACTTTTAAGAGATGGCATGATTCAAAGAGTTGAACGCTTTCTTTCAGATTTGGAACATCAAAGTAAAAGTAAGATTTTACTACAGACGGAATACTACAATATTATTTCCAGGTTGTTGGAATATGGATTTAAAAATAATGTTAAAAGTTCTTTGTGGAAGAATTATATTTTTGATTTAATTCTTGAAGATGAGAATGTTTTTACCCTTGCCTGTGAAAGAAGCAGAAGCATTGATATTGGTATCGAAATGCTGGCTAAAAGAGATCTGTCTATTTTAATTAAATATATCAATATTAACTGGGATTCTCTTGCCATTAAACTGGGAATAGAACCTATGAAAACTGTGAGTATAGGGAAAAAAGATAATTTAACCGTTGATGAAGTTTATAATATGCTGTTAAATTACTATCACCAAAATGGAAGTGGAATATTAGGCAAATATAAAGCATTCAGATGGGAAGATAAATTAGTTGGTATTGAATACCCCGATGAGGTAAGGCTAAGTGATATTGTTGGTTATGAACATCAAAAGAAAACCTTAACAGATAATACAGAAAAATTTTTAGAAGGTAAAAAAGCTAACAATGTTTTGCTTTTTGGAGACAGGGGTACAGGAAAATCTTCTTCTGTTAAAGCTCTGCTTAATGAATATGCCCACAGGGGTCTTCGCTTAATAGAATTAAATAAAAATCAACTGGTTGACTATTACAAAATTACATCTTTTGTAAGAAACAGAAATAAGTATTTCATCATTTTTATGGATGATTTATCTTTCGAAGAATACGAAACCGAGTATAAGTATTTGAAAGCTCTGATTGATGGCAGTGTAGAAAAGAAGCCAGATAATCTGCTTATTTATGCGACTTCTAACAGAAGACACTTAGTTAAAGAAACCTGGAGCGACAGGGAAAAAACGGAAGAAGTACATATCTCAGATTCTGTTCAGGAAAAAATTTCTCTGGCAGATCGATTTGGTATTGTTCTTACTTATACCAGCCCCAGCCAGGAAGAATATCTGAAGATAGTAGAAGCACTTGCTGAAAAACATAACCTGCCTGTACCAAAAACAGAATTAAGAGAAAAGGCACTTCAGTGGCAGGCATGGCATAATGGCCGTTCAGGAAGAACTGCTAAGCAATTTATTGATTATTTAATGGGGAAATTATAATTTTTAAAGGCTCAGGGACAGATTACAGGTATTAAAATGTGAATCTGTCCCTTTTAATATGAGATAAGGAATATTAGTAAAAAGCAAGTGTCAAAATAAAAAAAGAAAGAAAAAATTAGAAGAATTGCAAGAAGAACAAGAGAGGAACAAGAACTCGTTTCGATATGAACTATTTATTGAGTCCAGAATAGTTACTGATAACTAAAAAAGTTCTAAGCAGAAAATATTTATTTTAAAATATGACAGGCTGTTGTCAGTTAAAGGGCTTTATAATGAACCCGTAAAAAAATGAATTGTTTAGGGGGATGCATATGGAAAAAATGATTTTTTGCCAAAGTTGTGGAATGCCTATGAACGGGAATGAAAACTTATTTGCTACCAATGCGGATGGTAGTAAGAATGAGGACTATTGCATTTATTGCTATAAAGACGGGGCTTTTACTGCAGACATTACGATGAATGAAATGATTGAATTTTGTGTTCCGCATGTGGTAAAGAATAATACGGGAATGACAGAAGAAGAAGCCCGACAAATGATGCAGGCTTTTTTTCCTGAATTAAAACGCTGGGAAAATGAATCAAACAGTAAATAAAAGGTGCCAAATAGAGGCACCTTTTATTTTTCAATAATTTCATATAAAGCTTTTAATAATTTTTCATTTTGATCAGGAAGTAAAAAGCAAAATCTCATAAATCGTGTATCAAGGAAAGGAAAACTTCCTGCATCTCTTATGATCATCTTTTGATGAATTAACTTTTCAAATATCTCTCCTGATGTAATATCATTTCTTAAAAGTTTAAAGAGGACAAAATTGGCACTGGGTTTATAGACCTTGATGTTTTTCCATGCCAATAAAGTTTCATAGATTTTTTTTCTTTCAGAATGAATGAGTTCTTTGGTTTTTTTAATGTATTCTTCATCTTCCATCATAATGCCTGCGGCAAAAGAAGCCAGAATATTAATTGTCCAGGGATTTTTAATTTCATTCATTTTATGGATAAGTTTTTCATTTTTGCATATACCATATCCAAAGCGTAGTCCCGGAGCTGAGAAAAATTTAGAAATACCTCTTAAAATAATGATGTTATCGTATTGTTTTGTTAAGGGAATGGCTTCTACGTCTTCCATATCTTCTGCAAATTCCACATAGGTTTCGTCAATCATGACATAGATATTTTTATTTTTACAGAAATTTATTATATCTGAAAGCTCTTTATGCCTGAGGACAGAACCAGTGGGATTATTGGGATTGCATAAAACCAGTAAATCGAAATCCTCAGACAATACATGATATAGATGTTCTGAATCTAATTGAAAGTCCAATTCTTCTTTTAGAGGAAAGTATTGAATCCTTCCGCCAGCCAATAAGATTTCCCTTTCATACTCGGAATAGGTTGGTCCTATAATTAAAGCTTTTTTTGGACGGACTGTTGTAATAAAAAGAGAAATAAGTTCAGTAGATCCATTACCAACGATAATGGAATCAAAATCTGCTCCGGTAAATTGAGCAATTTTTTGGCGGAGGCTGATGTATTTTCTGTCAGGATAGCTGGATATTAAATCCAGATGATTGGCCAATTCTTTTTTAGCCTTTGGGGAAATGCCCAAAGGATTGACATTAGAACTAAAATCAATCAATTGTTCTCTTGGGATTGCGTATGTTTTTTCTATAGCTTCCAAATCCCCACCGTGTAAATAATGCTTTGACTTTTCCATATTATCTCCTTCTTTATCTGAAAATGCTTTCTTAATTTTAAAAAAATAAAAAAGAGTATACTATTATCAGCGATTATTTATTGGACAAGTAAAAAGATTGATATATAATAATAAATGATAATGAGAAAAAAGTAAAGGAGGATTAGCTTGAAAAATACATTTTATGCAATAAAAAGTGAAGAATATAATGAAGAGCCTCCTGTACTTTCAGTATCTGTTAATGAATTAAAATTAGAAATAGCTGCTTTTTCTGTATATACTGGCGCGTTTAAGATAAATAATGAAGGAAAAGGAAAGCTTAAAGGCAGAATTATTTCGAAAAACGGTTATGTAACTTTTAATCCGGAAGAATTTGAAGCCAACGAACAAGTCATCATTTACCGGATAGATACAAAAGAACTGCTTAAGGATAATCATTATACAGACTATTGGCTTATAGAATCCAATGGAGGGGAAAAAGAAATTTTAGCCGATATTTCTATTAGTTATCCTTTATTAATTATTGATGATAAAAATACTATAGCAGATTTAAAAGAATTTGCCAGCTATGCAAAAAACAACTGGAGCAATGCAAAAGAAATCTTTTTTTCACCTTTATTTTTATCCTGGATTTATCATAATAATGACACAATGGTGATTAATATTTATAAACAAGTTTCTGAATTAACGGATAAGGACTGGGCGCTGGAATATTTTTTTAGATTAACGGCTCTTAAGCAAATTCCCGCTTTGTGGATTAAAGAAGATGAAAGAAATATTGAATTAATGCCTGCAAATAAGCTTCCTCTTCTTAAAACACTGGTGCTTCATAAAAGAGGCTGGGGCCTGTTAGAAGGAGAAATAAAAACCGATGTAAACTGGATAAGGGTAAAAAAGAACCATTTTAATCTGGCGGATTTTGAAAACAACCGCTTAATTATAGATTATGAGATATTGCCAGATAAAATAAAAAATAGAGTAAGCTTTGGGAAAATCATTATTCAATACGAAGACAAGGAAATTATTTATCATATTAAGCTGTTAAGAAAAGATGAATTAATGTTTAGTTTTTCAAAAAAGTCTTACAAGCAGGAAGATGTAGGAGTTTTAATCGTAAATAATTATACGGGGGAAGATTTACTTTTAGAAATTATTCCAAAGGATCCCTGGATTATTTTTGAAGCCAAAAAATATATCATTGGGAAATATGCAGAAATTCCTTTTAGAGTCCATATGACCAGATGGCATAAAATGGGCTTGGGAAAACTTCCTTATTATGATACTTTTATTGAGATTTTAGCAAATACAAAAAGAAAAAGATTAAAGCAAAAAATGATCAAGATAATAAATGTCCTGGGAAGTTAAGGAGAAGTTATATGAATGCATATATAGAGGAAAGGTTGGATTTTTATAATCAAAAATTAGAAGAATCCGGCCAGCCGACGACTGCACATCATTATAATTTAATAAGGGTGCTGTTATACTGGCTTGCGGGGGAGATGGAGTCCTCTAACAGGAATGCTTATTTTAAGAATGCCCTGAAGATTTTAGGTCAGCTCATTAATGAAAATGCTACTGACATCAGGCTTTCTTTTGCCAGTATCTATTTAAATTTAAAATTAGAGGAATATGAAAATGCCTATGAAATATTAAAGCCTCTGTTAAAATACAAGAAGTATTATGAGAATTCAAACAAGATTTATTATGGTCTTATGCATTATTTTAAGGCTTTACTGGATTATTATAATGGCAAGCATATGTTTATACAAAAATCAATAAAAATCTTTGAAGCGTCTTTAGAAGCAACCCGGAGTCCGCTTTTGTATTTTTTAAAGGCCAATTTAGAAAAAGAGCTTTTTCTGGAAGAAAAAAATGAAATCAGTTTTTACTACAAAGCCTATAAAAGTGGTTTTAGAAGCCCTTTTTTATACCATAGGGTTTATCAGTTGTTTTGCAGCAATCCAGACCAGTTTTATAATATGAACGACATGCTTATGGCAGTTTTTACATGGGCTTTGCGCTATGATTTTTTAGATGAAAAAGCCCTCTTACTCTTTTCTGAAAGGATGCTCCAGACAGAAGAAAGTCTGGATATTCCGGAAAGCTACATAAGATTGGCTCAAAAAAGATGGGATAATAATAATTTTCTTAGTTTGTTATGTAAAAAGTATATCAAAAAGAATAAAAGAGACAAGGAAGCCTTTAATCTTTTTAGTGAAGCGATTGATAAAAAACTATATGTAGAAGGACTTTATCAGGCTTATGCAGAAACAGCAAAAAATATGGATTATTCCGATATTCCAGTGACATCTCTTCATCCTATTTTTTTAGGAAGTCTTGAAAAAGATGTTTTGGCCTATGTTTATTCCCTTATTTGCAAAAAAACGAAATATAAAAGTTATTATCAAATCAATATGAAAAGAGTATATGATTTTGGCATTCAGGCATTAAAGGCCGGGAAAAAAGGAAAGTATTATATTGATATCTATATGAAGCTTTTAGAAAACAATCCGAATCATACCCAACTTAAAAAAACAGTCTTTGAGCACTTATTTTTATATGAAGTCAAGGTGAATTCTCCCTTTATTAAGTATCTCTGGATCATAGAAAATGAAAAAGAAAAGATGACCACTTACACCATTAGCAGGGATAGCTTATATATAGAAGCAGCTGCGGATAAAAAAGAAGATTTAACGGTTCTGTGTGTTGGGCAGAGACAAAAAAGTTTTTATCCGGATAAACTTTTAACCATTTATAAGCTTATAAAAGATGTTCCCTTTGAATTGCTTTTAAAATACTATGATGAAGATTATAAAACGACTAATTTACTTATTGCCCTTACCAGATACTTTATTAAGATGACCAGGGAAAATATAGAAATAAGCATTCCTCAAAAAGCTGGAAAAATAATGACGGAATGCCTGGAAAACAGCAGTCTTTCTGACAGCTTTAGAAAAGAAACTTCTGCAGCTTTAGGGACGGTTCTGGTTAAAAATCAACAGTTTGATAAGGCTTTTTTATATTTCGAGCCCTTGTCCTTTAATGACTTATCTCCTTGCCAGGTAGAATATGCTATTGCCGCTTTACTGGAAGGGGGAGAAATAAATAAGGCAATTTTATGGGCACAGGCAGCCAATGAATTATCCAATGAAATAAACTTTAAGCTCATTAAAAAGGCCATCGAGAAAAAACTCATCCATTCTTATGTGATCAATACGGCTTATCAGCTTCTTATTAAAGGAAAATATGATGAAGAAATCTTAAACTACGTTATTGAAAATTATCAGGGCAGTATGGAAGACTGGTACCGGCTCAGAGATCATTTAGCAGCTTTAGACAAATCAAGTCTTTTACTGGATAAAAAAATTCTTCAAAAGGGTATTTGGACAAGAAGTTTAACGACTAAACTTGAAGAAGTCTTTCAAAGTTTATGCAAAAGAAAAAGTCCTATATCCAAAGCTTTTGTTGATTATTGCAATTATGAAGTTTTAATTAATAAAAAGATTTTGTCTGATACAACCCTTATGATTTTGGAAGATGTTTTTGAAAAAACCAAAAGTATGATTTTAGCTTCTTCCCTTATTTATAACTATGGAAAAAAGAATATGGACCTGACGGATAAAGAAGAGATGATTCAGGGAGTCTACTTGTGGATGAAAAATAATGACTTTCTTCTTCCAATTTTTAAAGAAAAAAAAGACATTTTTCCGTATTCAGCGTATATAGAACAAAATGTGCCTTTTATTTACTACACCAAAGGAGGGAGAGAAGTATACTTTTGCTATAAAATTAAGGGTTTCCCCCTGAATAAAAAGAAGATGTATAATATTGCTTTTAATTTATATGGAACAGCAGTTTCCTTATTTTATAATGAAAGCATGGAGTATTACATTGAAGAAACCGATGAAGAAGGCAATATTTTATTGA
Source organism: Candidatus Epulonipiscium sp. (assembly GCA_012521395.1). Lineage (GTDB taxonomy): Bacteria > Bacillota > Clostridia > Lachnospirales > Defluviitaleaceae > JAAYML01. The sequence goes on from JAAYML010000038.1 coordinate 42,511, forward strand.
CCGATGTAAAGCTTTATCAGCACGAAATAAAAAATATCTCTAAAGAACCTAAAGAAGTCTATGAAAAATTAAATAATGCCATAATCTTTAATCATGAATCAAATTTTGAAAAAGCAGAAGAAATATTAGAAGAACTGATTCTTGAAGACAAAAGAAATAATGTAGGTTATCTATTATAATAACAAGGAGGATGAATGCATGGGAACATTAGGTTTGGATGTTGAAAGGGGATTGTTTTTAGGTATTGATTTTGGTACAACCAACTCTGTGGTAAGCATTTATGATTTTAAAGAAGGGCAAGTTGAAACCATCCCTATAGATGGAAGTAATATCTTCCCAACAGCCATTCAGTTTGAAACAGATCCTGAAGATCCGGATAAATTATCCAGAATTTTTGGGGTGCAGGCTAAAGAAGCTGCCATCATCTATCCGGAAAGTACTGTTTTATCTGTAAAGCGCCTGCTTGGAAGCGATGAAAAAATTAAAATTCTGGTTGACGGCAAGGAATATGAATTCACGCCTGAACAGATTGCCGGGGAAATTTTGGGTTACCTAAAACAAAAAGCCGATGAATATGTACAAGAAGAGTTAAATATTGCCGGGGAATTTTCTGGTTGTGTGATTACGGTACCAGCCAACTCTACAGACAAGCAAAAGAAAATGACCAAAGAAGCGGCAAAACTGGCTGGCTTTGATGAAGATAATATTTATCTGCGTCTGGAACCTGCAGCAGCAGCGATTTCTTATGCGGTAAATGAAAGAAAAGATAAAAAGGTATTGGTTTATGATTTTGGTGGAGGTACTTTTGATGCTTGTATTTTGGATATAAAAATGACCGAAGCCGATGAACCCAGAATCACTATCTTAAGTACTTATGGTATCAATGATTTGGGCGGAAATGATATTGACAAAATCATCATGGATATGATTTATGAAGAATTTAAAAAGATGACCAATGAAGAAATAGACCTGTTTGATTATACGGTTGATGATGGGGTATCTAAAAGGCAAAAGACAACGGCTTTAGTCAGACTGGCTCAGGTAGCTAACCAGGCAAAAGAAAGACTTTCTTCATCTAAATCCACTAAAGTAGTACTGGCACCTTTTATCCAGGAGCCTAAAATTGTCAATATCAATATGGAAATCACAAGGGAAGCTTTCTTAAATCATAAAAGAGTGAATCCTTTAGGAGACCCTGCAGAATTATTCGAAAAGATGGAAGGAAAGTCCGTAGAAGATTTAATTGAAAGAACGCTGGAATGTGTAGATGAATGTTTAAAAAATGCTTCTTTAAAAGTTGAAGATATTGATGAAATTTTTCTTGTAGGTGGTTCTTCAGCGATTCCAAGAATCAGGGAAAAAATTACCGAGAAATTTAATAAAGAACCCTTTAAATCTAAAATAAGCCCGGCTTTAAGTATTTCCCAGGGTGCAGCCCACTACTGCAATATGATAATGATGCCTACGGTAAAAGGCCCTGTCGTACAGGAAAAGACCATTCACCCCTTAGGACTTGAAATTGCCGGAAGAAGATTTATGGAAATCGTAAAAAGCGGTCTGGATATACCAGAAGAAGGTCTTACCGTAGAAGCAGAAGAATTGCTCATGACCAATTTTGACAATGTGACCAGTATGGCTATTGTTGTTTATGAAAATACCAAGCCTTCTGCAGAAAAGAAGACCTCTTATGTAACAGATGAAGGCATGAAGCGGCTTGCAGGAACAAGTTTAAGAGGGATTCCTCCTAAAGCAAAAGGTGAAGAAAAGGTGAAAGTCATTTTCCATATTAGTCAAGACAATATGCTTAAGGTTACAGCAAAAAGTATGAGTACTGACGGAGTGGAAACCGAGCTGTCCGTGGATGACTTATACTAACGGCCAGTAAAAGGAGGATTAAGGATGTTAAAGGACTATCCCCCTGTTTTACTAAAGTCAAAGGGATTAGTGGAAGCCTGGAGGGACACACTTCAGGCTTTCGATAAATTTATTGAAGAAAATATCAGGGGCTGTTTTTTTCATATTAAGATGAAGGTGATGCTACGAATTTTGCATCATTTAATCGAAGAAAACAAGCTTTCTAAATATGATGAAAAAATTTTTGAGTATTATGACCATTTGATGCTTCATTATAAGAATTCCATAGAGCTTTTTTATAATAATGAGGAAAAGGTAAAGACAGGGAAATCCAAAGAGATATTAACCGGGATTTGTGATGTTTTATCTGCCCAGTTGAGACAATTTAAAGAAAATCAGCTGGCCAGTCAGGGTATAAGTGATGAAAAAGCCATTCAAAATCCCATAAAAGTTGAAAAAGACAATTTTCTGACAGAAGAAAAGATAGATATCTTAAACCAGTTGGATGCATTAGAAAAGCAGTGGACAGAAAAGAAAATGAAGGCTTGTGTTGCTTCTTTCAGGAAATATATAAATATTGTGACAGAAAATGAAGATAAGGAAATTGAACTGATAGAAAAGATTTATGAAGCTTTATTAAAAGATCTTAAAGATGCTTTATATACGGGTTATGTTAAAAAAACCAATAAAGGCATTAAAAAGCTAAATGATTTTCATTTAAGAAAAGCAGCGAACTTTTATTATGAGTCTATAAAACAAGAAAAAGAAAACATTGAAGCCATTATCAAAATCCAGGTCAAAGCTCTGGAAGATGAAATGGAAAAAGAAAATTATGATAAAGAGGAAGAACAAATCATACAAGAAATCCTTCATACCATAAGAGAAGCTTATCAGCACCTGGGAAAAGAAATAGAAGAACTGGAGTTGTTCTTTAAAGAATCCGAAGAAGATAAAAATAAAATTGTCCTTTTTACCAGTGAAGAATTTGATAAATACCTTAAAGAACAAGGTTTAAAGTCTTATATCAATGATATTCAGGTAAGAAAAAAACTTAAACTTGAAGTGGATGAACCAACACAAGCGCGTAAAAATTTTGATTTCGTTAAGCAGATCTGGGAAGAATTAAAAGCAGATCTTTTAAAAATTTATCTTGAAAAAATAAATCTTGAAGCTTTTATTGGGGAAATGAACCAAAGGCTTCAAAACAATATTGAATTATCTTCAAGGGTCAATCAGTTATTTGTACAGTTTCTTAGAACTTACGAAGAACAAAAAGAAAAGTTTAATGAAGAAAGCGGATATTTACCCATTATCGAAGGGATTTATGAGACCATTAGCATTAAAGTAGAAAGTATAGAAGAAAATATTACTGGTTTTCATAAGACGATAGAAGAAATCAATCTGTTCTTTTCAGAAGAAGCCAGTGATGCTTATTTTGAAAGTGAATTTATAAAGCTGGCCCAGGAAATTTTTGCTCAATTTATTAAAGAGCCTGCCGGGGAAAACTTTGAAGAAGAGAGTTTCCTTAGCTGGGGAGAAGAATATTTTAATAAGGCATTTGAAGAAGCCTTTATCCGTTTTAGTCAAAAGGTAGAAATGGTAAAGGAAAAACTCTGTCAGGAAGTTAATCTGCAAATTAATAAATTTCTTAAGGAATATCTGCTTTTTGAGGTCAGTACTTATGAAGAAATTGTCAACTATTCTGTATCCAGGCTCCGTGAAGAAAGCGATGATTTTGCTATAGAATATGTCAAAAATATCGACCAGCTTACAGCAAGTCTGGAAGAGACTTTAAAAGAATTTGAAATTGAATTCGTTGAACCGGTGCCACATGATAAATTTAACGGAAAAGAGCATGAAGTTCTTCTGGCCGAAGAACGAGAAGGCTTTAAAAAAGGAGAAATTATTAAGACTTTAAATAAAGGATACCGTTTTAACAACCAGATCATCTTAAAGGCCAATGTGGTTGCAAGTAAATAGTGGGGATGAGATTTATGAGCTGGAAACTGTTTAAAAAAGAGCTTGCTTTAAAAGAACTGGACGATGAAACGAAGTTTATATTAGGTCTGGATATAGGGACCAGAGCGACAAAGATTGCCATCTGGAATGTAAACCGCAAACAAGCAGAACTGATTGACATGAGCGGAGGCTACGGGACCCCTTCGATTCCCACTGTTATGCAGTATATTCCTGAAAATAAAGAGTGGGTTTTTGGGGAATATGCCCTTTTAAATAAGGGGGATTTTGATGACATTACCATTAACAATATTATGTCCAAATTAGGGACCAAAGAGCTTATTGAAATTGGCGGCAAAGCCATGAATATTCCCAGTATTCTTGCCAGATATATAAAAGAAATCATTGAAATGTGCAAAAACTTAAACCCTAATGGTGAAGTGGTAGGTTTGGTAGCAACCGTTCCGGACTATTTTCCTGAAAGTGCCAGAGAGGAATTTAAACGGGCTTTTGCCATGGCTGGTCTGGATAAAGTTCTGATTACTTTTATGACTTTCAGGGAATGTATCCTTCGATATCTATACTTTGGTCAGACCATTGATAAAGAAGAAAAGGTTCTTTTTATTGACTATGGCGGCCAGCAAATCCGGGGCGGTGTTATTCAGGTTAATCCGGAAAGCAAAGGACGGGTTAAGGCAGAAAGCTTATCTTTCTTGTTTGATGCTTCCCTTGGAGGGAAAAAGTTAGATAAGTTATTGAAGGAATTATTTATTGATTTTTATTGTCAGGAAACCGGTTTATTAAGAACGCAGCTGGATGAAGATACGATTCATCAGATAGAGGTTTTTGCTTATCAGAATAAATACTTACTTTTTCAAAATTATTATAAGAAAAAGCCGACCAAATTGTATTTTAATTTTGCTTATCCTGCCTTTCAGAAAACCCTGGAAGTAGAGCAGTTGGATAAGTTAATTGAACCCTTCGCCAAAAGCATACAGGATTTTATTTCAAATTTACTGGAAAAGACCATCCATGGGGCAGTACAAAAAGAAGAAATTCAAAAAGTTATTGCAGTTGGCGGCGGCTTTGAAATGAATTGGGTAAAAGAGCTGATAGAGCATGAATTTATGGGTATTGATATAGAATATCCCAGGGATTCTGAAGGAACCCTGGCCCTGGGTGCCTGTATCGGGGCAGCTTCTTATTTAGGTGTTGTTCCAGAGCTAATGATAGAAATTGAAGATTATCATAAGTTAACCTTTGATATCGGTTTAGAAGGCATTTATGAAAAGCAGAGCAGGTTTATTCCCCTTGTGGAAAGGAATAGTTTTTGGTGGCAAAAAGCCAGACCTAGAATTTTTATTTTAGATTTAGGAGGCAGCAACTTTTTGGAAATTCCCATTTACGCAAAAAATGAGCAAGGGGAAATTAAAACCCTGGAGGTAATAAAACTTGATAATTTACCCAGAAATCCTTCCAGGACCTTAAGACTTAAATTTGATTTAAAATTCAGCCAGTATGATACAATAGAATTAAGTATAAAAGACTGTGGTTTTGGTGAAATTATCCCCCCTTCGGATTTTTCAAAGACTTTTAATATTCAGCTGTCCTGGTAGTATATGCATACAAAGATTTTTGCAAAAGAAGGAGTGAGAACGTGACTTGGGAAGACTATAAAAGGGAAATAGAAGAAAAAGGCAGTTTGCCAGAGGAATGGTATATTTTAGGTATTGACTTGGGAACAACGAACTCAGTCATCAGCTATTGGGATAATGTCAATAAAAAACCAGAACCCATTGATATCAGCAATGGTTTTGGGAAAATCCCACTTCCTTCTGTCGTACAGTACCGGGAGGGGGAAGGTCAGGAAGGCGAATGGGTGATTGGTGAAGAAGCCTACAGATCCATGAAAATATATCCTGAGACCACCATTCGGTCCATCAAAAGAAAAATGGGAACCAATGAAAAAGTAAAAATTGGCGATAAGGAATATTTGCCTGAAGAAATATCTGCCATGATTTTAAAAGAACTGATAAGTCACTGTAACAGCATCAATCCCAATGCAGAAATCATCGCCTGTGTGGTTTCAGTTCCTTATGATTTTGATGATGCGGCCAAAAAGGCTACGATGAAGGCCTGTGAGCTGGCAGGATTAAAAGATAAATTTATATGCCTGATTGAAGAGCCTAAGGCTGCAGCTTTAGCATATAACTTCAGGCACAACCTTTCCCAGGATGAAAAAATCATGGTATTTGACTTTGGGGGAGGAACATTAGATATCACCTTATTCCATGTGGTGGAAAAAGACGACTACAGGATTAAGCTTCAGGTCATCAGTGAAGGCGGGGAAGCTTACCACGGGGGCGACAACATCGATGAAACCCTGTTAGAGCAGTGTTATAAATATATTGAAGAAAAGACGGGGCAAACAAGAGAAAATATTTCCCTGGAAAACCAGGCAGAACTTGTGATGCGGGCCAGGGAAACCAAGGAAAGATTATCGGGTGTAAAAAGTTTCAGGATTCCTTTTACTTTTTGTATACCTCCTTTTGTAGAGCAAATTAACAGAGATCAATTTGAGGAATTAATCCATCCTTTTATCGAAAAGACTAGAAAACTCGTCTTAAAGTCTTTAAGAGAAGCTTATACCGGAGCTTTAACAGCAGATGATATTGACAGGGTTCTTCTTGAAGGTGGTTCCTCACAAATGCCCTGGGTGAAAGATATGTTAATAGGCATCTTTAATGACGATAACAAGATTTATACTTCCGAAAGACCAGCCCTGGATATTTCCCTGGGGGCAACTTATTATGCGGCTATGAAGATGGGACTTCTAACCCATCCTGATTTGGAGACCGAAAAAATGGAAGTTGAATTTGAAGTGACGGTTCCTCATGATATTGGTCTTGAAGTAGACCACGGCAGCAGAAAATCTTTCTTTACCATGATAAGAAGGGGAACCCCATATACTTTGGCGAAAAAAAGCCATGTTTTTACCTTGTCAGGAAAGAATCCTCAGGATATGACCACATTAAATCTCAGAATCTTAGAACGGATTGATAAAGAAGATACCATAGAAAACTGTAAACTCATCGGGGAAGTTGAAATCCAAGGTTTGCCTGAAAGACCTTCAGGAAAAACGAAACTTCAGGTAACCCTTTCGGTTGAAGAAGAGGGCGGTCTTGTTAAAGGAATGGTGGAGGATTTAGGTTTTGGAGAAGAATATCCTCCCAGCGGTTATAAGCAGTCCTTTGACCCAAGCAGGTTTAATAAGACAGTATTGGAGGGAGAAGAATGAGTTATTTAGGAATCGATTTAGGAACTACCAATTCAGTAGCCGTAATATACAAGGATAAAAACGATGAAATGGAAGTAGTTAAAGTCGATGGTGTGGACGAAATCCTGCCTTCTGTGGTTTACTATGGGGAAGAAGGTGTAATCGTCGGGTCCGAAGCTAAGGCAGGCGCCATTATCTATCCTGAAAATACAGTGATTTCTGTTAAAAGATTTATGGGACAGACAGAAGCCATTAAGGTAGGCAGTACGGAAAAACTTCCGGAAGAAATCAGTGCAGAAATTTTAAAAAAGCTCAAAAAAGCTGCTGAAGATCAAAGTGGGGAAACTTTTGATGAGGTGGTTATCACCCATCCTGCTTATTTTAATGACCGGCAAATTTTTGCTACCAAGAAAGCGGGAGAATTGGCAGGTTTTAAAAATGTTCATCTCTTATCAGAACCTTTGGCTGCTGCCATTGAATATGGTTATCGTCAGGGGTATGCTCAAACCCTTTTGGTATATGATTTAGGTGGAGGAACCTTTGATGCCTGTGTTCTGAAAGTATCCCAGGATGAAAGCGGTCAGGAAATATTCCAGGAATTATCCGACGTTGGGGATATGAATCTTGGGGGCGATGACTTTGACAGCGAGCTTATCCGCCTGATGAAAGAAAGATTTACTGCCGAATCAGGGATTGATATCGATAAATTAGAGACTTTAGAAAGGAAAAGAGTGCTTCAGAAATTAAAACAGGAAGCGGAGCAGGCTAAAAAGAAATTATCAGGCACGAATAAAGTTGCCATAAGAATAAATCCTTTGCTAATCCATGAAGGGGTTCCAAAAAACTTATCTATGGAATTAACCCGGGAAGAATTTGAGGCCCTGATCCGTAAATATGTAGACAGAAGCCGGGAAATTATTGCAGAAGCTTTGAAACGTGCAGGAAAAGAACCCGATGAAATTTCTAAGGTTATCCTCGTTGGAGGTTCTACCCTTATTCCTATGGTAAAAAGAATGGTAGGGGGTTATATTAAAGAGCCTTACAGAGCAACAGACCCTGCAAAAAGCGTGGCTATGGGTGCTGCCATTTATAATTATTTAATCCACCTGCCAAACAGTACGGTTAAAGTTGGACAAATTACCAGACAAATCTTTGGTACGGAAGCCATCGTCAACCTGGCGACCATGGAAAAGAAACTGATTCCGATTATTCCTATGGGCAGTCCCATTCCTGTAAGGATTTCTGACAGTAACTTTGCCAGCATGACCGGGGCATCTTCTGTGCAAGTGGATGTGTATCAGTGGGAACAAGACCATGAAGAAGACAGAAAATATATAGGAAGCGTGATTCTTACAGGTCTTTCAGGTACAACCCAGCTGGAAATAACTTATGCCATTGACAAAAACAACTTATTTGAAGTTTATGTAAAAGATTTGTCAACAGGCAAGACCGAAAGAGCCGAATTTGACAGAACCAAAGTACTGCCTCCGCCAAGAAAAGAAGCAAAAGCCGTAGCAGAAAAGATGAATATTGTCTTTATTATTGATACCACAGGCAGTATGGATACCTATATCAATGGTGTAAAAGACAGGGCGATTGAATTTTCCAATATTTTAAGAGGAAAAGGCATACAGTTCCAGTTAGGTCTGATTGGTTTTGGAGATTTAAGAGAAAAGGAAAATCCCAGTGTCTATAACTTTACAAACGATGTAGAAAAGTTCCAGAGACAGGTTAAAAACATTCCGAGAACTTATGGAGGAGACATTCCAGAATCCTCTCTGGATGCCGTTTTAACAGGAGTAGAACTTTTACAGACATCCAAAGTAGACAAGAGCGGGAAAAATATCTTTATCTTAATTACAGACGCTCCGCCTCATGTACCTACAGAAAACGGCAAACATGTAGCCGAAATCGTTGAGATTTTAAAAGAAAACAATATTACCACCTATGTGGTAGCCAGAAAAGATAAAAACAGCATCGAAAGCTTCGATCCACTTACAAAACCAGACGGAAAATATTATGATCTCCAGGACAAATTTTACGATATTCTTGACAACATCGCCATCAGTATTGCAGAATTAGTTCGACTCTAAGAGGTGAACATTATGTCTTCCCTAATTCTTAGTGTCTCTCCCGAAAACGTGGAGAGACCCTACTATTTTGATATGACCAGGGTCAGGGTTTATTCCATTGAAGAACTGTATTATCACTGTTATCATTACTGGAAGCAGTCCATTGATGATTTTATCATGGGAAAACTCGAAGACTGGATAAGGATTGAACTTGGTCTTTCCCATATCAGCGGTCAGATTGCAAAAATCAAAGACGAGTATTCTTCCATTACGGAGCAATATATAAGATTTTTAGGTCTCATCGATTATTTTTATGATTCGGAATTAGAAAGTCTGAGAAAAGAAATATATAAATGGGAACATAAGGCTGAATGGGAAAAGTGCAAGGAAAAAGCCGATTATTTCATGGCTCAGGAAAAACCCGAAGAGGCTATGAAATGGTATATGAAAGCCATCGTCTTTGACGAAAATCCAAAAATCTATAACAATATGGGCGTTGCTTCCATGCATATGGGTTGGTACAGGGATGCAGCATACTATTTTCAAAAAGCTTATCAGAAAGAGCCCAATAGCATCCCTATCTTGTTAAATCTTACGGATGTATATATCCTTCAAAAAAATTTTAAAGAAGCAGGAAAATACCTAAGCCAGGCTGCCCAGTTAGACGATTCCCAAGTCATCTGGTACTACTACGGGGAATTTTACAACAGTATGGGCAATCAAAAAAAGGCTATAGAAGCCTACCTTAAAGCTATCAGCAAAGGTGATCATTTTGACAGCTATATTAAGCTGGCAAGAATCTACGTTCAGGAAAAAGATTTTGAAACAGCCCAGGCCTATCTGGAAAAAATAAAAACTTCCCAAAGAAATGAAATTTACTGGATGGAATATTCCAAACTCTACGAAGCATGGGATAAAAAAGACCTGGCCTTAGAGGCTGTCCAGAAAAGCATCAGCAAAAACAAAAACTACATTTACTCATGGATAGCTTTAGCAAGATTCCAGCGTAGGAATAATTGTTTAGAAGAAGCGGAAAAAGCCATCAGCGAAGCCCTAAGAATTGATGCAGAAAACGAAGAAGCCCAAATTGAAGCAGCAAAAATACAAAAAGAATTGGGAAAAGAAAAAGAATACAGACAGTCCTTAAAAGAACTCATCAACAAATGGGTTCACAGGTACAGACAGGATACGATATAAAGCGAGGTAAAGGCCTCGCTTTATTATATTCAAAAAAATTGTTGAATTATTTGAAAAATTGTCACATATGATGTAAAATTATTATATATAAAATTTAGATAATTATCACACCTTTCTTAAGAAAGGAGAGCGTTATGGGATCTATAGCCAATGCTATTAAATTGTATTTAATATTGCAAAGCAAAGGTAAAGTAAAAATTAAAGAATTAGCTGAAGAACTTGAAGTCGATGAAAGAACCATAAGACGATATAAAGATGAATTAGAACAAGCCAATATTTATATTGATTCAGAACCAGGAAGATATGGAGGATATTATTTGTATAATGACAATTATCTTATGGGTTTAACACTGAGTCAGGAAGAATATCTGGCCCTGATGATGATTAATGAAGAGTTATCCAGGAGTAATCATGTTGTTTCAAGGGATTATAACAGTGCCATTGAAAAAATTAGTGTAGTTTACAATGTTCATCATCATAATGCAACAGGAACAAATTTTTCAAATTATACAGTGAAAAAATCAAAATCCAATGTAAATATATCTGAAGAACGTAAAAAATTAATAGATATTCATGCGGCAGCCTTGACTAGAAATAAAGTTAAGATTAAATATTATTCTTTAAGTTCAGGTTTAAGTGAAAGGATAGTTCATCCTTATGCAACAATACAATATAAAGGAGATTTATATTTTGCTGGTTATTGTGAAAAAAGACAAGAGATACGTGATTTTAAACTGTGCAGAATAAGGGAATATACTGTTTTGGACAGCAAGTTTCCTAAAAATGATAATTTTAATTTAGAAGAGTATATGAAAAATTGTATAGGCATTATTAAAGGTGAAAAAATTGATTTAAAAATACAGATTTTTTTCCCAATGGCTCAAATCGTAAAAGAGAAGATATTTGTAGATAATCAAAAAATAACTGAATACAAAGATGAAGGTTATATCATTTACGAAGCAACAATGGAAGGTTTAGAAGAAATAAAAAGTTGGATTTTAAGTATGGGAAGTTATGCAAAAGTTCTTGAACCAAAATTTTTGCAAGATGAAATTAAAGATGAAATTAAAAAAATTATAAATATTTATTAACCTGCCTATATATGTCCGCATATATAGATATAATTAAATTAGTGAAATAAAGGAACAGAAGGGAGATGTAGTATTGCGATTAAAGTTTGAATTTATCGTGACAAAAAATAAAATACCTCTAGATTACAGGCGTATATTTATTTCATTATTTAAGAAAGCACTGGAACAATACAACACGGATTCCAAGAAAAAGTATTATCATGAAAATGACCCAATAAAAAAAGCGTTTACCTTTTCTGTCTTTCTGGATAGACCTAAATTTTACAAAGATTATATAGAACTGAAACAAAATAAAATAGATTTATATTTTAGTACATATTCATACGAAATTGGAATTGATTATTATAACGCATTAATTAAAATGCTCAATTATGCATATCCCCTTCAGGACGACAATTATTTAATCTTAAAAAATGTAGCATCGATCAAAGAAGCAAATATCAAACAAGACTCGATTCTAATAAAAACCATGTCACCAATTTTAGCTAGAAAGCATGATAAAAACAGAAATTATGACACATATCTACTTCCCTCCCAGGAAGGTTTCATTGAAGAAATGCGAAATAATATTTCCGTGGCATTAGAAAGTCTGGACTTAAATGATCTAAAAGAAGATGTTCAAAGTTTTGAACTTATTGATATAGGTAAGGGGAAGGAAGTAAAAGTACTGTTTTATGGTCATAAAGTTTTAGGCTTAATAGGCAATTATTTCTTAAAAGGCACTCCAAGATTACTGGAATTTGTTTTAAAGTCTGGAATTGGATCAAGGACAAGCAGTGGATTTGGAATGTTTGATGTAGAGGGGGTGAGTAGGTGAATGAAATAACGATTCAACTAGGGGACTGGCTATTTAATGCTGGTGTTGTAGGACTTGTTAATATCTTACTTCATGCTGGGGATGAAGTTAAGCTGAATGGACAAGAAGTTTCTTTTAACGCCGGGGTATTGGACAAATTTGAAGAAAAATATTTTAAGTATTTTATTGATACCTATGAGAAGACACTAGCTTGGTATAAGGTTGTGAGTTTTGAAGATTTTATTAAGAAACATGAAGAAGAAAATTTTGAGAGTTTTACTGAAAAAGATTTAGAAATTTTAAATCAATATATAGGCTCAGGTTCAAAAAGTGGGACTTTAAAGTATATATTAACGAGTAACAGTCACAAAGCTGCTTATAATCTTATTACTTCTGAATTAGATGTATTAGAACTTGAAAAACAAATATCAACTATTAAATTAAAGAAAAATGAAGAATTAAAAGATCAGATCCCAAAAATAAAAGATTTAATGAAAAAAATTCATGATATTATTAGATATTATAATCAACCTGATGCCAAAAAGTATATTGCAGCAAAGAATGTAATATATACGATAATTAATAATGCATGGAATAATGTTTCTTTTTTGAATCGTCAAACTAAAATACCAGATATGTATGAGGATTATAAAATATACTTTTTGCAAGGTTTAAATGATTATTTAAATGATAATAAAAAAGAATATAATTACAGCTGTTCTAATTGTGGAAGTTTGATGAATGATATGAATAATGACATTGCTTTTTTAAATGCTACAGGGTTTGATACAAGCAGAAAATTATCAAATGTATGGAACTTTAATAATGATATTGCCATTTGTCCCGTATGTAAAATCGTTTATTCATGTGTACCTGCTGGATTTACATATGTATATGACAAGGGCATCTTCATTAATCAAAACCAGGATATTCAAAGTGCTGTTAATGTTAATCAAAGGATAAAGAGCGAAATTATTGACAGCGGTGATGTTAAAAATATTTGGGAATTTTATAGAATTGTTTCTGAAGAGATGGAAAGAAAAATTAATGAAGGTGTAAAGTATGAACTTGCAGACATTCAAGTTGTTAGATATGAGAATGAAAGTTACAGATTCAATTTATTATCAAAAAAGATGCTTAAAGTGCTCAGTAAATCAACTAAAGAACTTAATGCCTTATTGAAATTAGGTTATAAAGAAGTAAATACATACTTTAATATTTATGATGAAGTAATGAAGAGATTACTTAATAATGAAAATTTGTTTTTACTTATACACAAATTAATGATTCAGAAACTTACAAAGCCTTCTGAATCATATTATCAGATGAGAAATATTAATTATTTACTTGAAATTAATAATAATTACTTAGAAGGAGTTGTTGGAATGGAAGTTAAAGAAAGGGATATTTTAGAGCTTTCAAAAAATGCAGGATATTATTTTAGGAAAGCATATGAAGAGAGAAATGTTGAAAATAAAATCAATGGTATTGCTTATAGATTATTGAATGCTTTAAAAACCAATAATCAGCATATGTTTATGGATACCCTGATTAATTGTTATCTTTATATCAAGCAAAGTGTTCCTAAAGTATTTATTGACGGAATGAAAGATGACTATGAGTTTAAAAGTGTAGGCTATGCTTTTGTTGCGGGAATGACTAGTGAATCAAAAAAGAATGAAGAAAATAATTAAAATGGAGGGATAATTATATGAGTAATTCAACTTTAAAACCCAAAGGATTAACTATTTCAATGATATTTGAAGCTGAGAGTGCAAACTATGGTGAAGGAATAGGTAATGTAGCATCTTTAAAAAAGATGGCAAGGGGAAATGGAGAACAATATACATATATTTCCAGACAAGCGATCAGATATAACATCATTGAACAATTAGGAGAAGAATTGGCAAAAGTTCAGGCAGAAGGCAGTGGAGATAAAAAAGTTATTCAATTTGCACCAGATAGCACTATTAAAGATTATCCTGAAATAGACTTTTTTGGATATATGAAAACAAAAAAAGGTGAGGGTAGTGTGACCCGTTCAGCAAAAGTGAGATTATCCAATGCAGTTTCTTTAGAAACATTTAAGGGAGATTTAGATTTTCTTACTAATAAAGGTTTAGCGGACCGATTAAATGAAAATATGAATTTAGCTCAGTCAGAAATTCATAAAACATATTATCGATACACTATAACAATTGATCTTGATCAAATAGGTATAGATGCACAAGATAATATTGAACTTGATAATCAAGAAAAGGCCAGGAGAGTTAATAAGTTATTAGATACCATATCAATGTTATATAGAGATATTAGGGGTAGAAGAGAAGACTTAAAACCTTATTTTGCAATTGGTGGAGTTTATGATATTAAAAATCCTGTATTTCAAAATGCTTTAGAAGTTAGAAATAACAGAGTTCAAATTTCACTTATTGAAGGCGTAATGTACGATTTTATTAAGAATGATACATTATGTGGCCTAGTTGAAGGAAAGTTCTTAAACGACAGTGAGATTAAAGAAAGATTAAATGCTATTCCTATGCCAGAATTCTTTTCAAAAATAAAAGAAAAGGTTAGTGAATATTATGAAAGCTGTTAGGTTAAAGTTAAGTCAGGAACTTGTTAATTATAAAGTTCCAACCAGTTTTCAATTAAAAGAGACTTATCCTCTACCTCCCTACTCTACGGTTATAGGTATGGTTCACAATATGTGTAAGTATACTGAATATAAAGAAATGAAAATAAGTATACAAGGGAAATATCTTTCTAAAGTAAATGATTTATATACGAGATATGAATTTAAACCAGAATGTCCATTTGAAAAAGGAAGGCATCAATTAATAATTAATGGATTTGGGATAACAAAGGGTATTGCTACTGCAGAATTACTCACAGAAGTAGAATTGCTAATTCATGTAATACCTGAAGATCAAAGTATTATTAGAGAAATTGAATCCGCATTTTTAATGCCTTGGGAGTATCCTTCCTTAGGCAGAAGGGAAGATCTGGTTGTTATTGATGAAGTCAAAGTAGTTGAACTGACTGAAAAAATGTTTGAAAAGAGTATGAGTAGTAATAAAGACTATTCAGCATATGTTCCCATAGATCTGATGGATAATATAAAATTTGGGAATCGTCAGCAAGGAATCGAATTTGTGGGAACAAGATACAAACTTAATAAAAATTATTCTCTTCAAACGATTGGAAAAGGAAAAAGTAAAAAAGAATTTAGAAGATGGAATAAAATAAATGTTGTCTATGGCTCAAATATTTACGGAATAATGAAAAAAACGCTTTTGATTGACGAAGATAATTATTTTGTATTTCCAGCCTAAGGAAGAGGTGATTAATATTAATAATTATTGGGCAAAGTCTAATCCTAAAGAAACAATACAGGAACATACAGATTCATTATTAAAAAATTTATGTTTATTTAAAAGTATTTATCCCAATATTCCAGTAAATTACGAATTGCTTAAGCTGGCATGTATCTATCATGATTTAGGAAAAATGAATATAAGATTCCAAGCAAAAATTCAGGCTAGTATCGATGGCAAAAAATCTTATAAAGACAAACTTGAAATTCCTCACGGAATTTTAAGTTTGTCTTTCATTAACTACAAGTATTTAGAAGATAAGGGCTTTACTGAAGACGAAATAAGAATTTTATTTCATGCTGTAGCTTACCATCATGACAGAGACCTGGATTTTGAAGAAGAGGATTTAGGAAGAGAAATAAGTTTATTAAAAAAAGAATGTGTAGGCTTTAAATATGATAAGGCGGATGAATTAATTCAGTTACCAGATGAAATAGAAGCAAAATTTTATATGTTAAATGATCGAATATATGAAAAAAATGATGACGATAATAATAATCAGACATTTTATGATTACATAAAAATTAAAGGTCTTTTGAATCGATTAGATTATGCGGCGAGTGCAGGCATAAACGTAGAAGTAGCAAATGATTTTTTAATTCAGGGATTAGAAAAGCTGAAAGAGAAAGAAAATTGGGGAGAATGGAATAAACTACAACAATACATGATTAACAACCGGGATAACAATGTAGTGGTTATAGCACAAACAGGAATGGGAAAGACAGAGGCTGGCCTTTTATGGATAGGCAATAATAAAGGATTTTTTACGTTACCTTTAAAAACAGCTATTAATGAAATATATAATCGTATTACTAAAAAAATAGTACCAGACAGAGAAAAGGTAGGCCTGCTTCATTCAGAAACTATTTTTAAGTATCATGAACTGCAGGAAAGTATAGAAGAACTGGATATAGATGAGTACTATCTCAAAACAAGACAACTTTCATTACCAATTACGGTTTGTACCTTAGACCAATTATTTGATATTGTTTTTAAATATCGGGGTTTTGAGGCTAAATTAGCTACTCTAAGTTATTCTAAAATCGTAATTGATGAAGTCCAAATGTATTCACCAGATTTATTGGCTTACTTAATTGTAGGCCTTCATTATATCATAAAATTAGGAGGCAAATTTGCAATATTAACCGCTACTCTTCCAGGAATTGTAAAATATTATTTAAAGGGTGAAGGCATCGAGTTTCAGGAACCCCAGAGTCCATTTATCAAAGATGAATTAATAAGACATAGTGTGAAGGTTATACCCTCCCAAATAAATGCAGAATTTATTCTCCAGCACTTTAATAATAATAAAGTCTTAGTCATTTGTAATACAGTTAAAAAAGCAAGAGAGATTTTTGAGGATTTAAATAATAACAAAAAATTATTTGATAAGGATGTTACAATAAAGCTTTTACATAGCAGATTTACCAGGAAAGACAGAAGAGAAAAGGAAGAGGAAATAGTAGAATTTGGATCAAAAAATAGTATGGAAACAGGCATTTGGGTGGCGACCCAGGTAGTTGAAGCTTCTTTAGATATTGATTTTGATATTTTAATTACTGAGTTATCAGATTTAAATGGATTATTTCAAAGAATGGGAAGATGTTATCGACATAGAACATATGATAAACAAGGGTATAATTGTTTTATTTTTGATGGTGGAGAAAGAACTTGTAGTGGGGTTGGCAGCGTAATAGATGAAGATATTTTTGAGCTTTCAAAAGAAGCAATTAACGATATTGATGGAATTATGAAAGAGTCAGAAAAAATGCAGTTGGTTGAAAAAGTGTATTCTGCTGAGAAATTAATGGGAACAAAGTATTATCAGGAAGTTCAGAAAACTATTAACTATATCAAAACGATAACAGAATTTGAAAAAAGTAAGGATGATATTAACTTTAGAAATATTGATAACATTACAATATTACCAAAATGTGTTTACTTGAATAATAAAGCAGAAATTGATGAATTAATAAATATTTATAAGGACGAAAAAACGACAAAAGATGATAAGCGAAAATGTTGGATAGATATTCAAGATTACCTTGTGAATGTTCCCGGTTATGAAGTTAAAAAAAGAAAACCGGAAATTATTGAGTTGTCTAAATACAGAAGAATATTAGTATATGATGGCTTTCACTATGATAGCATCTTAGGTTTAGTAAGGACAGAAGCAGAAGAAAAAGGAGATAATCAAATATAAAGGTGGTCATGTGGAAAAAATTACAGGTACGATGATAAATTACTATTTTGTTTGTAAGAGAAAACTCTGGTTTTTTTTAAACGATATTGAAATGGAATGGGAAAATGAAGATGTGCAAATTGGAAAGCTGATTGATGAGCAAAGCTATTCCAGAGAAAAAAAGCATATTACTATTAATAATACTATTTCTGTAGATTTTATTGGGAAATATAATATTTTGCATGAGATTAAAAAAAGCCGTAGTATTGAGGAAGCAGGAGAATGGCAGATAAAATATTATATATATTATTTACGTAAAAATGGTGTAAATATACATAAAGGGATTATTGATTATCCTAAATTGAGGCAAAGGCAAGAGATTTTTTTAGATGAGAATGATGAACGGATGATTGAGGACATAATTAGAGAAATTGATAAACTTAAAGAGGATAAAGTTCCAGGCACAATTAACAGTAAAATTTGCAGGAAGTGTGCTTATTATGAATTGTGTTATATTGAATAAATATTTAGGGTTATAAATGGTGATTTTATGAAAAGAAATTATTATATATTTAAAAATGGGGAAATCAAAAGGAAGGATAATAGTATTGAAGTAATTCTTGAAGATGGTTCTAAAAGAGCAGTTCCTGTCGAAGACATTGATAGTCTTTATATTATGGGAGAGAATGTGTTAAATACCAAGTTTATAAATTTTGCATCACATAAAGGAATTGTTCTGCATTTTTTTAATTATTATGGATTCTACACAGGAACATTTTATCCTAAAGAGAAACTCAATTCCGGAATACTATTAGTTAAGCAGGTTGAGAGCTATCTTGACAAAGAAAAAAGATTGTTTCTTGCCAAAGAAATATTGAATGCAGGGGTGTATGGTATATATCGGAATTTAAGATATTATAATACCAGGGGACGGGATCTAAGTGAAGAAATTGAGAGCATTAATAGCTTACGAGATAAAATAGAAGGTCAAACAAGTATACAAAAAGTAATGGGGATTGAAGGAAATATAAGAGAAATTTATTATCAAGCGTTTAATAAAATCATTAATCAAGAGATTAATTTTACTAAACGTACAAAGAGACCTCCTGACAATATGATTAATTCCTTGATTTCATTTATAAATTCTTTGATATATACAACTGTTTTAAGCGAAATATACCATACCCAATTAAATCCTCTTATTAGCTTTCTGCATGAGCCAGGTACTAGAAGGTTTTCACTGAGTTTAGATATTGCGGAAATCTTTAAGCCTTTGATAGGAGATCGTTTGATTTTTTCCTTACTAAATAAAAATCAAATTACAGAAAAGGATTTTGAAAAAGATTTGAATTATTTGTATTTAAAAGAAAACGCAAGAAGACTAATTTTACAAGAATATGATGATAAGTTAAAAACGACGATAAGGCATAGGTCACTTAATAAGAATGTTACTTATAGATATTTAATAAGGCTTGAAATGTATAAAATAGTAAAACATTTATTAGGTGAAAAAACTTATGAAGGATTTAGAATTTGGTGGTGAAATAGTTGTATATTATTTTGGTTTATGATATAAATTTAGAAAATAATATAGGGCAAAGAGTCTTGAGAAAGACTTTTAAAACTTGCAAAAAATATCTTCATCATGTTCAAAATTCTGTTTTTGAAGGAGAAATAACAAAGGTACAATTGGCTAAATTAAAAGTAGAACTTGGAGAATATATTAGGAAAGATGTTGATTCTGTAATAGTATTTAAAGCTAGAACGGAGAAATGGCTAGATAAAGAGTTTTGGGGAAAAGAAGAAGATTTGACATCAAATTTTCTTTAAAATATGTCGATGATAAGGTGTTTTTACATTATTAAAGGTTGACAGAAGATTTTACTGTTTTTAGTGTTAAAAACACTTAATTTTACTGTATTTTTTATGGGTTTTAATAAGACCATAGTGGAATGTAAATATGAGATACATTCCCCCAATCCGATTGAGCAATGGGGTTTTAATAAGACCATAGTGGAATGTAAATACATCACGAAGTATTTAACACGGACTACTACATCATAGTTTTAATAAGACCATAGTGGAATGTAAATCCCAAATTACCCCGTATACATGATACTTGTTTTCAAGTTTTAATAAGACCATAGTGGAATGTAAAT
>JAAYML010000039.1 GCA_012521395.1 Candidatus Epulonipiscium sp.
AAAGAAAAGATTAAAGACTTTATATCAAACATTTTGTTTTTTGTAGTGGCCTTTGGGGTGACACTTTTCATCTTTAATTATAAGGGTTTTGGCTTTAACAATAGTGACAAGATGATTATTCAAATTATAGAGTTTTTATTAATGTATCCGATAGTTCTTTTTATCATTGGTTTGTTAATGGCTCTGTTAGTGTTCTTGTTGGCAATCCTTAAAAGCATTATCAATAAAATTTTAGGAAAAGATTCAGGGAAGAGATATTTTTCAGATACTTTCAGGAGTAATTTTGCAAGAAAAAATAAGATTAAACTCGTACTGGCAGATGATAAAATGACAGTTTTATATGAGTATCTTGAGGTTGCACCGGATTTGACCACAGTTGCTTATGGCATCGATACCATTTATTATTCAGATATTAAAAGAATTGTTTATACTCCGGCAGATTTTTATATACATATTTATTGCAAGTATACATTTAATAAGACATTAAGCGATTATAACAGAATATATAAGACCTATGACCATGAAGGCTGGTATAATTTTTGTTTATTATTTGAAGATGCAGAGGGTTTTTTAAAGGACTTAGCCTTAAAAGCTAATTTTCAAATTGAAAAGATTTACGACGAAAAATATGATTTATAAGCTTAAGATTAGCTAAGATATATTTTATTTATTATTTTAAGATGACTTAGATTTATTAAAGAATATATTCTTTTTAAGGTGGAATAATTCAATAAAAAAATTAATAAAGCAAAACATGCATTATAAAATATATGTAGTAGCTTTGATCTGGTTTGTCAAGCCGATGGAATTACTTTAATACAATATTAAGTTATGAATTACATTCTTTATTAAAAAATAGAAATCTAAAAAGTCTAAAAATAAAAACATATACTAATTTCTTAAACTTCGTTGACAAAGTATATTGACCGTGATATGATTATTGAGATAATAAATAAGGCAACAGATAGGTAACTTACTCGAACGCATATTAACCTTTAATTTGGTCCTGTGAGGCCGGAAAGGAAGAGTGAAGATGCGAGACATCGGTGCGTTTTTTTATTATGTAAAAAATCAATATAATCAAGTTGTAACTTGTGGAAATATGGGGGTAGAACCAGCTTTTGTTTTAGATTTTCTACCTGCTTTTATATTTCCATTTTTATTATTACCAATTAAAAGCAATAAAGAGAATAATTATTCTCTTTATTGCTTTTTTTAATGAAATCAAAAAAGGAGGAAATTAAATGTTGGAAAATAAGGACTTGTTAGGAATCAGGTATTTAAGTCCTTTTGAAATTTTGTCTATTATCCATACGGCAGAAAAAATGAAGTTGAAGATAGATAATAAAAAATTAAGAGAAAATATCCTTGAAAATTATAATATCGTTACTCTTTTTTATGAAAACAGTACGAGAACAAAAATGTCATTTTCCATGGCTGGTAAGTATCTTGGAGCAAAGGTGACTGACCTGGGCGTTGCAACCAGCAGCGTTAATAAGGGTGAAAGTTTAATAGATACGGGAATCACACTGGATCAAATGGGTTTTGATATAATGGTTATCCGTCATAGTATGTCAGGGACGGCTAATCTGTTAGCAAGAAATGTTAAGGCCTCTGTTATTAATGCCGGTGATGGAATCAATGAACATCCGACACAAGCCTTATTAGACCTTTTTACGATATATGAAAAGAAAAAGAACTTTCAGGATTTAAAAGTAGCAATTATTGGAGATATCGTTCACAGCCGGGTAGCAAGAAGCAATATCTTTGGCCTGAAGAAATTAGGTGCCGAAGTGGTTGTATGTGGTCCGGCGACCTTAGTGGATAAAAATATTGAATGTCTTGGGGCAAAGGTAACAACGGATATAAAAGAAGCACTGAAAGATGCAGATGTGGTGATGGGGCTGCGTATTCAGCTTGAAAGACAAAAAGGTGGCCTTTTCCCTGACCTTAGAGAATATAGTCAAACCTTTGGTGTCAATAAAGAGTTAATGCAATATGCCAAAGAAGATGCTATTCTTTTACATCCTGGTCCAGTGAACCGGGGGGTAGAATTAACAACTGAGCTTATTGACGGGGAACAGTCTTTGATTCATGAACAGGTGAAAAATGGCGTTGCGGTTAGAATGGCTATAATAGATCTATTAATGGAAAGGAGAAAGAAAGATGAAGTTACTGATACAAAATGGCCGGCTTCTGGATCCCTTGTCCAGGACGGATGGGAAAAAAGATATATTGGTTGAGGACGGGAAAATCATAGCTCTTGCAGATAAGATAGAAGATTCGGCAGACAGAATCATCGATGCAGAAGGTCTATGGGTTACACCAGGTCTTATTGATGTCCATGTACATCTAAGAGAGCCTGGTTATGAATATAAAGAAACGATAAAAACCGGGAGCAGGGCAGCAGCAAAAGGAGGTTTTACTACCATATGCTGTATGCCAAATACCAATCCGGTGATTGACAATGAAATTCTTGTAGAATATATAAAGATGAAAGCAGAAAGAGAAGCACTTGTGAATGTTCTTCCTATTGGCAGTATTACCAAAGGACAAAAAGGAGAAGAGCTTTCTAATATTGGGAAAATGGTAGAAGCAGGGATATGTGCCATTAGTGAGGACGGCAAATCGGTGGAGAATGCAGGTCTATTAAAGAAAGCAATGAAATATGCAAGTATGTATAATATTCCTGTCTTGTCTCATTGTGAAGATAAAAGTCTTGCTGGAGACGGGGTAATGAATGCAGGAGAAATGGCTCAGCGATTAGGGATGAAAGGCATCAGTGCAGATTCTGAAGAGGTAATTGTAGCCAGAGACATCATCTTAGGCCGTAGTACAGGGGTGAAACTTCATATTTGCCATATTAGTACAGCAGGTAGTGTACAGTTGATTAAAGAAGCTAAGATGCGGGGTGAAAAGGTAACTGCTGAAGTTTGTCCACATCATTTTTCTCTTACAGATGAAGCGGTAGAAGGCTATGATGCCAATACCAAAATGAATCCGCCTTTAAGGAGTAAAAAGGATGTAGAAAGCATTAAACAAGCCTTAAAAGAAAACATTATAGAAATTATTGCTACAGATCATGCACCCCATCATATCGATGAAAAAAATTGTGAATATGATAAGGCAGCCTTTGGCATTGTAGGTTTAGAAACAGCTGTGGCTTTAGGAATTACGCATCTGGTTGAAGAAGGGGTATTAAGCCCTCTGGAATTGATAGAAAAAATGAGTACAAATCCTGCAAAGCTTTTGGGAATCAATAAAGGTTCTTTAGAAACAGGAAAAATTGCAGACATCACTCTCATTGACCCTAATGAGGAATACGTGATTGATGTAAACCATTTTGAATCAAAGAGTAAAAACTCTCCTTTTCACGGTTATAAGGTTAAAGGAAGGGTTAAATATACTATTGTAGCTGGAAAGATTGTTTTAGATAATGGGGAAATTGTTGATTAGAAGGGGAGGATAAGGATGATAGACAGACTAATCCATCAGATAGAAATGAAAGAAAATCCTACAGTTGTAGGGTTGGATCCAAGATTAGATTTTGTACCCGCTTTTATAAAAGAAGAAGCTTATGAAAGCTGGGGTAAGACTCCAAAGGCAGCCGCCTGGGCTTTCTTAAAATATAATAAAGCCATCATTGATGCTGTATATGATTTAGTACCGGCAGTTAAACCTCAGGTAGCGATGTATGAACAATTTGGACCGGAAGGTATTCAAGCTTATATTGATACTATTCTTTATGCTAAAGAAAAAGGACTTATTGTCATTGGAGACATAAAAAGAAGCGATATTGCTTCCACGGCAGAAGCTTATGCCGATGGGCATATTGGAAAAGTTAAAGTAGAAGATGAAGCCTTTGAAGTTTATCATGAAGATAGCATTACCCTTAATCCTTATTTAGGTTATGATTCCATAGAACCTTATATTAAGCACTGTAAGGATTATGATAAGGGCTTATTTATCCTGGTTAAAACCTCTAATCCCAACAGTGGAGAGATTCAGGATTTAGACTTAGGGGGAGAAAAGCTTTACGAAAGAGTGGGCAAGTTGGTTTCTGACTGGGGTAAGGAGTTAATAGGGAAAAAAGGTTATAGTCAGGTAGGTGCTGTCGTTGGAGCAACTCATCCTGAACAGGCAAAAAGACTTAGGGAACTTATGCCTCATACTTTTTTCCTGGTGCCGGGTTATGGTGCCCAGGGGGCTACAGCTAAAGACCTGGCGGTTTGTTTTGATAAGAATGGCTTGGGGGCTATTGTAAATTCATCCAGAGGAATTATTGCTGCTTATAAATTGGATAAATACAAAAAAGATTATAGTGAAAAAGAATTTGCGCTTGCTTCAAGACAAGCAGTTATTGATATGAAAAAAGATTTGCAGGGGGCATTCGCATGAGAGCAAAATTGATTTTAGAAGATGGTACAACCTTTAATGGAAATGCCTTTGGTTATATGAAAGAAGCGGTTGGGGAAGTTGTATTTAATACGCAAATGACAGGTTATCAGGAGTTATTGACAGATCCCTCTTATTATGGACAAATTGTTGCCATGACTTATCCTCTCATCGGTAATTATGGTATCAATTTAGAAGATATAGAATCTGAAACGGTTAAGGTGAAGGGGCTTATTGTAAGAGAAAAAGCAGATTTTCCGAACAACTGGCGTTGTGAAATGGAATTGGACGGATATTTAAAACAAAATAAAGTGATTGGAATTGAAGGTATAGATACCAGAGCTTTGACGAAAATTTTAAGTAAAAAAGGAACCATGAGAGGTATTATTACAGTAAGAGATTTAACAGCTAGTCAAATTGAACAAAAAATAAGGAGCTATCACAATATTAATGCCGTTTTAGAAGTGACTACAAAAGAAAAATATGTCATAGAAGCTAAAGGGCACCATATTGCTATAATCGATTTTGGAGTTAAACAAAGTATTATCGAATGTTTAAAGGAAAGAAATTGTGCGATGACAGTTTTTCCTGCGGGAACAACTCCGGAAGAGATATTAGAAAGTAATCCTCATGGAATTTTGTTATCTAATGGTCCGGGAAATCCTTGTGATATTTCTTGGGCAGTAGAAAATATTAAAAAGCTTATTGGTAAAAAACCCATATTAGCTTTGGATTTGGGTTGTCAACTTTTAGCTCTGGCGCTTGGGGGCACAGTTAAAAAGCATGGACACAGAGGTGCAAATCATCCGGTTAAAGATTTAGGAACAAACAAAATTCTTATAACAACTCAAAATCATTCTTATGGTATAGAAGAATTGCCAGGAGATACGATAAAGACTCATGTCAATATCAATGATGATACGATAGAAGGTTTTGTGCATAAAGATTTACCTCTTTTTGGGGTTCAATTCTATCCCGGGAACAGAGATATTGGCAATATTTATAGCTGCTTTATCAGAGCAATGGAGGGAGAATCAGTATGCCAAGGGATTTGAGTATAAAAAAGGTAATGGTTATAGGTTCTGGCCCTATTGTAATAGGTCAGGCGGCAGAATTTGATTACTCTGGAACTCAGGCTTGTCAGGCTTTAAGGGAAGAAGGCGTAGAAGTTGTGCTTATCAATAGCAATCCGGCAACCATTATGACGGATAAGGAAATGGCAGATAGTATTTATATCGAACCCATCACCATTGAAGCGATTGAACGGATTATTGAAAAAGAAAGACCAGACAGTCTGCTGGCAGGTATGGGCGGTCAGACAGGCTTAAATATGGCTGTAGAACTTTATGATAAAGGTATTCTTGATAAATATGGTGTAAGAATTATTGGGACTTCCATAGAGTCCATTAAAGAAGGAGAAGACAGAGAAGGCTTTAAAAAATTAATGGAAAAAATAGGCCAGCCTGTTGTAGAAAGTGCCATTGTCACTAATGTAGAAGATGGAATAAAATTTGCTGAAAAAATTGGCTATCCTCTGATTGTACGTCCTGCTTATACCTTAGGAGGGACAGGAGGCGGAATTGCCAATAATGTGGAAGAACTAAAAGAAATACTGGCCCATGGATTACATTTAAGTCGTGTAGGCCAGGTACTTCTTGAAAGAAGTATTAAGGGTTGGAAAGAAATAGAATACGAAGTGATTCGGGATGAAGACGGTAATCGTATTGTCGTATGTAATATGGAAAACATCGATCCTGTAGGGGTACATACAGGGGACAGTATTGTGGTTGCCCCATGTCAGACCTTATCGGAGAAAGAAAATAAAATGTTAAGCAACGCTGCTTTGGATATTATTGATGCAGTTGGGATTAAAGGAGGCTGTAATGTACAATTTGCTCTTAATCCCGAAAGTTTTGAATATGCCGTAATAGAGATTAATCCAAGAGTGAGTCGTTCTTCTGCTCTGGCTTCAAAAGCTACGGGTTATCCCATTGCAAAAGTAGCAACAAAGATCGCTTTAGGATATCGGTTAGATGAGATTAAAAATAGTGTAACAGGCAAGACTTATGCTTGTTCTGAACCTACTATAGACTATGTGGTTATAAAAATACCAAAATGGCCTTTTGACAAATTCCATGGAGCAAAACGTTCACTGGGAACTAAAATGATGGCAACTGGGGAAGTCATGGCTATAGGAAATAACTTCGAAGCAGCTCTTTTAAAGGGTATTCGTTCTTTAGAAATAGGTCAGTATTCATTAAATAAGAAATCTTCTTCAGGAAGAAGTTTGGACGAGTTAAAGAAAAGGGTGCAGGTTCCTGATGATGAAAGAATTTTTGATCTGGCAGAAATGTTAAGAAGAAGCTACCGGGTGGAAAAAGTGTGTAAAATTACAGGAATGGATCCTTTCTTTGTGGAAAAAATTAAGTGGATTGTAGAGCAGGAAGAAAATTTAAAGCAAATGCAGCCAGAAGATTTAACAAAAGAATATCTTTATCTGCTAAAGAAAAAAGGTTTTTCTGATAAAGGTATTGCTGATCTTATGGGGGTTAGTCCACAACTTATTTATCAGTTAAGAGAAAAATGGGATATCCGTCCTGTCTATAAGATGGTAGATACTTGTGCAGGGGAATTTGATGCTGAATCGCCTTATTACTATTCTACTTATGATGAATATGATGAAGTAGAAGTTTCCAATAAGAAAAAAGTGATGGTTATAGGTTCTGGTCCCATTAGAATTGGACAAGGAATAGAATTTGACTATTGTTCTGTTCACAGCATTTTGTCCTTGAAGAAAGCGGGCATTGAAACCATTATTGTTAACAATAATCCGGAAACCGTCAGTACGGATTTTAATATATCAGACAAGTTGTATTTTGAACCTTTAACAGAAGAAGATGTTTTAAATATTGTGGAAAAAGAAAAGCCTGACGGAGTAATTCTCCAGTTTGGGGGGCAAACAGCCATCAAATTAGCTAAATTCTTTAGAGAGATGAATATACCCATTTTAGGGACAAAACCAGAACAAATCGATATGGCAGAAGACAGGGAAAAGTTTGATGCGCTTTTAGAAGAGCTCAAGATTAAACGGCCTAAAGGTAAGGCAGTCTGGACTCTTGAAGAAGGTCTGGAGGAAGCCGGGGAATTAGGTTATCCGGTACTGGTTCGTCCTTCATATGTTTTGGGCGGACAAGGCATGGAAATTACCTATTCTGAAGAAGAATTAAAGCAGTATTTGGGAGAGGCTTTTGAAAGAGATTCTAAAAATCCTGTCCTCATTGACAGATATTTGCTTGGAAGAGAAATTGAAGTGGATGCGATATGTGATGGTAAAGACATTTTAATCCCTGGCATTATGGAACATTTAGAAAGGGCTGGGATACATTCAGGAGACAGTATTACCATTTATCCAAGTCAAAACATTTCTAAGGAAATTAAAGAAAAAATTTTAGATTATACAAAAAGGATTTCTCTTGCTTTAAATGTTATCGGTATGGTAAACATTCAATTTATAGAATATGAAAATGAATTGTATATTATCGAAGTTAATCCCCGTTCAAGCCGTACAGTTCCTTATATTAGTAAGGTGACAGGGGTACCTGTTATTGATATTGCAACAAGAGTGATGCTGGGAGAAAGTTTAAAAGATATAGGTTATGGTACAGACCTGTATAAAGAAGCAGAATTAATTGCCGTTAAAGTTCCTGTTTTTTCAACAGAAAAGCTGCCTATGGTAGAGGTAAGTTTAGGACCTGAAATGCGTTCTACAGGAGAAGTCCTGGGGGTTGGTAAAACACTCGAAGAAGCTCTGTACAAAGGCTTTTTAGCAGCAGGTATCAAAATTCCTAAAGGAAATGGCACAATTCTTGCTACCATTAAGCCTTATGACCAGGAAGAATTTTTGCCTATAGCTAAGGCTTTTGCAGACTACGGCTACCGCTTTATAGCAACAGAAGGAACAGCAAAGCTACTGGAAAAAGCCAATATTCCAGTATCCGAGGTAAAAAAGATTAGTGAAGGTGTTCCTAATATATTAGATATTATAAGAAGCGGTATGATTGATATGGTCATTAATACACCGACCAAAGGCAATGATTCCAGAAGAGACGGTTTCAGGATAAGAAGAGCAGCCATTGAAGCCTCTGTAGATTTATTTACTTCTTTAGATACAGTTAAAGCTTTACTTAAGGTGATGGATTCAAAGATCAGTTTTAATGATATTGAGGTATATAACCTGGGAGGAAGTCATGAAAGAAATTAAACATGCACTTATACTAGATAATCAATTGATAGCAGACAATATATACAAAATGACCCTGGAGGCAGACGGTATTGCCAGGGAAGCCAAAGCAGGCCAGTTTGTAAACTTATATTGTAAAGGGGAGGCTAAGCTTTTACCAAGGCCCATAAGTATTTGTGAAATTGATAAAGATAGAGGTAGAATTACTCTGGTTTATGGAGTGGTTGGCCAAGGGACAAAGGAATTCAGTACCCTGAAAGCGGGAGAAAAAATTGAAGTCCTTGGCCCTTTGGGAAATGGTTTTAAAATTGATGAAAGTAAAGCTAAAAACATCATTGTAGGGGGTGGCATAGGAACACCTCCTCTGGTAGAATTGGTAAAGCAGTTAAAAGGCGAAAAAGAAGTTTATTTGGGCTTCAGAAGTCAATCTATATTACTTGAAGCATTTAAAGTTTATGGAGCCAATGTTCACGTAGCGACAGAGGATGGTTCAGAAGGTTTTAAGGGGAATGTTCTTGAACTTCTTAAAAAGAATAATGCTAAAGGAGAGATTATATATAGCTGTGGTCCTAAGCCCATGTTAAAAGCCATTGCAGCTTGGGCAAAAGAAAATGAGATAGCTATGCAAGTATCCTTAGAAGAAAGAATGGCATGTGGCATAGGGGCTTGTGTAGGCTGTGTATGTAAAATTAAAGAAAAAGATGAACTAGACTGGCAGCATAAAAAAGTCTGCAAGGATGGACCAGTCTTTTGGAGTGATGAGGTGGTATGGGATGATTAAAGAAAAACATAATCTTAAAGTGAATATTGCAGGTGTTGAGTTAAAGAATCCTGTTACCACAGCATCCGGGACTTTTGGTTCTGGCAGGGAATATGGTGAATTTGTAGATCTCAATCAACTGGGAGCTGTTACTGTAAAAGGCGTATCCAGTACACCCTGGAAAGGCAATCCTGCTCCAAGAATTGCAGAAACCTACGGGGGAATGTTAAACAGTGTAGGTTTACAAAACCCAGGGGTGGAAGAATTTATTAAAAACGATATTCCTTTTTTACGTCAATACGATACAAAAATTATTGTTAATGTTGCAGGAAAGTCTGTATCAGAATATTGCGAAGTTGTAGAAAGACTGTCTCATGCAGACATTGATTTAATTGAACTGAATATTTCTTGTCCCAATGTTAAAGAAGGCGGCGTAACCTTCGGGACAGATGTTAAAATGGCTCATAAGGTTACAAAAGAAGTTAAACGTTATGCCAAACAACCCCTGATTGTTAAATTAAGCCCTAATGTAACGGATATTACAGAAATAGCAAGGGCAGTTGTTGATGGGGGTGCCGATGGTATATCCCTGATTAATACTTTACTTGGAATGGCCATTGATATTCATAAAAGAAAACCAATCCTTGCAAATACAGTAGGTGGTTTTTCAGGACCAGCTGTAAAACCCGTTGCCCTTCGAATGGTTTATCAAGTTGCCAGGGCAGTATCGGTTCCCATCATTGGAATGGGCGGTATATCAACAGGAGAAGATGCTATAGAATTCATTTTAGCCGGAGCAACAGCAGTCGCTGTAGGGACAGCTAATTTTAGGAATCCAAGAGCAACGATAGATGTCCTTGAAGGCATTAAAGAATATATGGTTCGTTATGGTATCCAGTCCTTGGATGAAATAAGAGGTATGATTTAGTATCAGTAAGAAAAATAAATACAATGATAATGGAGGATTGAAGATGTTAAACAAAGAGCGTGTGATTGAAATCTTTAAAGAAACAGAAGTTTTGCTTGAAGGACATTTTTTGTTAACTTCAGGCAGACATAGCAATCAATATATGCAGTGTGCGAAAATCTTACAATATCCCAATTACGCGGAAGAAATTGCAAAAGGTTTAGCGGAAGAATTTAAAGATGACCAGATTGATATTGTTGTTGGTCCTGCTATGGGAGGTATCATCATAGCCTATGAATTGGCAAGGCAATTAAACTGTAAAAATTTATTTGCAGAAAGAGAAGACGGGAAAATGACCTTAAGAAGAGGTTTTACTATTCCTGAAGGTGCCAGGGTTCTGGTTGCAGAAGATGTCATTACAACGGGTGGTTCTGTTAAGGAAGTAATCGACATTGTTAAAGAGCAAGGCGGCGAATTAGCAGGTGTAGCGGTCTTAGTTGACAGAAGCAATGGTAACATTGATTTTGGTACAAAGTTAAGAGCAGCTTTAACAGTAGATGTCGTTTCCTATGAAGCAGAAGAATGTCCTTTATGCAAAGAAGGAAAACTGCCTTTAGTAAAACCAGGAAGTCGGAAAATAAAGTAAAGATTAAAAAAGGATTGCCTATAAGGCAATCTTTTTTAGAAGAAACACAACAAGACAAGATGTCTATAAAAAACTTGATTTGCATATAATAGTTTAAAAGCTTTGCTTTAGGAGTAGAGTATTATGATGAGGGACTTTTTTGGGGAAAATTACAAGGGGAAAGCTTTTGAGCTATTTTCTGCTGAGCATATTACTGTTATAGCAATCATTTTTGCTTGCTGCCTGATGATTTATTTATTTCATCATCGATTAAAGGAAGAAAAAATTAATCGCCGTTTCAGGCATGGTCTTGCTTTTTTATTGATTACTATAGAAGTTCTTTATTATATCTGGGTTTATGTAAATCACTTATGGTCTTTTTCAAGGGAATTACCCCTTCATTTATGTGATATGGCTCTTATTGGCACCATCATCTTATTATTCACTAAATCTTATTTTTTATATGAATTTTTGTATTTTTGGGCCATGTGCGGTGTTTTGGCGGCGCTCATTACACCAGAGTTATCCGGTTACAACGCTACACATTTTTTATTTTATCATTTTTTTATTGGTCACGGACTTATTGTTATTGCTATAATATTTATGACTTTTGTCAATGAATACAGACCTAAGGTTTCTTCTATATTCAAGACTATGCTAATAAGTAATTTGTACATGCTTTTTGTAGCTGCAGTTAATTTGATCACAGGAGGAAATTACCTTTTTATCTGCAGAAAGCCACAAGTTGTTAGTATAATGGATTTTTTAGGTCCCTGGCCATGGTATATTCTTTCAATGGAATTGGTTGCGTTAGTTGCTTTTTTGATAGCTTATTTGCCCTTTATCATTTACATCCGATTAAAAAAATCACATGCCAGAAAAGGTATGTGATTTTCTTAAAAATTAAAGATATATTTTATAAAAACACATTTTAATCATAAAAGAAAATCAGGTTATTAGCAAAAAATAATGAAGTTGTTGAAAAAGCATATCGTTAAAATGACACAATAATTTTTTAGAATCCTATAAATTATTTATAAAATATAATATTAATTATTTATCAAATATTTGTTATAATAGTAAGGCGCATAAAATTTGGAGAGTTTAAGGACAGAATAATCAGGCTATGGAGTGATGGAGTGTGGGGAATTTTAGAGAAATGAATTTAAAAGAAAAAATAGAACATGTTATTTATTATTATAAGTGGCATTTTATTTTTGGTGTGGTGATTTTAGTCTTTGCGATCAATATCATACTAAGTATTTTTCAGGCAGACAAAAATATTCCTCTGATGACTTTTTCATTACAGAATGGGGACTTAATTGATTTAGAGAAAAAAGCAAATTGGGAAAAAATATTTACAGAAAAAATTATAAAAGAAGAAGATCTGGGAAGGTCTGTCAGAGTTGATTTTTATATAATCAATACAGAAGAACCCAATGAAGCGACTAATATAAGTATTCAAAAGCTGGCAACATATTCTGCAGTAGGAGAATTAGATATAGTATGTTTTGAGGAAAATTATTATAAAGAGCAAATGAAGATAGGAGCTTTTCTACCTTTGGATACAATTCCTGAATTATCATCTGTTCTTGAAAATAACAGGGACAAGCTTGTTTCGACTGTACTGGAAAATGGAGAAGAAGAAAACCATGTTTATGGGATTAAAGCAGATGATATTAAAGCTTTTGAAGGTCTTGAATACGATACGAAGGGTAAAATTGTAGGAATTTCTGCTGGTACAAAACGGCTGAATTATTCGATTGAAGCCTTTAAGCATCTGTTTGAATAACCGAAGATTTAAAGTTGCTAAATTTGATTGATGGTAGAGGTGAGATCATGACATATGGAATATTAAATCAAACGATTGGAATTATTGGTGGCGGACAGTTAGGAAAGATGATGTTGCTGGAAGCAAAAAAAATGGGTTTTTACGCAGTTATTCTTGACCCAACCTTTCATTGTCCTGCCCACAGTTTAGCAGATGAGCATATTGTCGCATCTTTTGATGATGAGGTTGCTATAAGAAAACTGGCTGACAGGGTAGATGTTATCACTTATGAATTTGAGCATATAGGTGTTGAAGTATTAAAAGAATTAGAAGAAGAAGGCCATATTATTTATCCGACGCCCAAAAGCCTTGCAATTATTCAAAATAAATACAAGCAAAAAGAATTATTAAAGAAAAAGAGAATACCGGTTCCAGATTTTATTTATGTATCCTCTGTGGAGGATATGAAAGAAGCTGGTAAACTTTTTGGATATCCTTTTATATTAAAAAGTTGCCGGGGAGGCTATGACGGAAAAGGCAACATGGTAGTTAACAGCCCAGAGGAACTTCTTTTTGCTTTTGAAAGTCTTGGTGGGGAAACAGAAGAATTAATGGCTGAGGAATTTGTTCCTTTTACAAAGGAAATCTCTGTATTGGCTTGCAGGGGAATAGATGGTGAAACGGCTGTTTATCCTGTCGGTGAAAATATACATCAAAATAATATCCTGATAAAGACCATGGTACCTGCGCAAATTTCAAAGACTTTAACCAGCCGGGCCATGAATCTTGCCAATAGGGTGATGAAAGTTTTTGAAGGTGTAGGCATGTTTTGTGTTGAAATGTTTGTCACGGAAGATAAAAAACTATTGGTAAATGAAGTTGCGCCAAGGCCTCATAATTCAGGTCATTATTCTATTGAAGGCTGTGTGACTTCTCAATTTGAACAGCATATCCGTGCCATTACAGGTATTCCTTTAGGAGATACTTCTCTTATTCAGCCAACAGTTATGCGAAATATACTTGGAGAAGAACTGGGTGCTGGTGAGCCGGAAATCTGTGGCGTTAAAGAAGCTTTAAGTATTCCGGGCGTTTTTCTTCATATTTACGGGAAAGAAAAAACCAGTCCAAGAAGGAAAATGGGACATATAACTGCTGTTGCCAAAACTTTGGAAGAGGCAATACAAAAAGTGGACACTGCAGCAGAGTTTATAAAAATTTATCCAGTAAATTATAAGTAGAGAGGACAAGTGGTATGGTTGAAGTTGGAATAATTATGGGTAGTGACTCTGACCTTCCGGTAATGATTGAAGCAGCCAGAGTATTAGATGAATTTGGTATTGAATATGAGCTTACCATTGTTTCTGCACACAGGACTCCTCAAAGATTATATGAATATGCAAAGAATGCAAAAGAAAAAGGCTTAAAGGTTATTATTGCTGGTGCAGGAGGAGCAGCGCATCTTCCTGGCATGGTTGCTTCGATTACTTCTGTTCCAGTGATTGGTGTTCCAGTTAAAACTTCTACTTTAAGTGGGATAGACTCTCTTTATTCAATCGTGCAAATGCCGCCGGGAATTCCTGTTGCGACGGTTGCAATCAATGGCGCTAAAAATGCAGGAATATTAGCTGCCCAAATTATTGGCTCCTTTAATTTAGAAGTTGGTAAGAAAGTAGAAGCTTATAAGGAAAGCCTTAAAGATATGGTTGAAGAAAAAGCCCAGGAACTAGAAAAAATAGGTGGAGAATCCTATTTATTGAAAATGAAAAAATAAAACCGAACGTTTTTTTATTTATTAAAGATAAAATTCGATAATTGTATTGACAGTAGCATCTTGCCTATGGTACATATATAGATATCAAATTAATACTCATATATGCTCAATAATATGGTTTGAGCGTTTCTACCAGGGAACCGTAAATTTCCTGACTATGGGTGAAAGTGTCTGAAAGAATGTTCGACTGAAATAAAGGTATTATATATTTGGACAGATTTCATGCATATGGAATCTGTTTTTAATTGCATCCCAAAAAATAGACATCATGGATAATTCAGGCATAATAAATATATCTCCTATTAAAATGGTTATATTTTTTCGAAAGGAGCTTTACTATGCAACGGGAATTATTAGATGATAAGTTTCATGATGAATGCGGCGTTTTTGGTATTTATAACAAAAATAACTGGAATACCGCTGAAATGACTTACTTTGGTTTATATGCTTTACAGCATCGGGGACAAGAGAGTGCAGGGATTGCTATTAATGATAACGGAACCATTCTTTATCACAAAGAAATGGGAATGGTATCAGAAGTATTTGACGAGGTGATTATTAATCATTTACATGGTCAAATGGCTATTGGACATGTAAGATCGGCTATGTCTGGAGAAAACCAAAAAGAGAATACTCAGCCTTTAGTTCTTAAATATACTAAGGGCAATATGGCTCTTGCTCATAATGGAAGTCTGGTGAATGCAGCTAAAATAAGAAATGATTTAGAGGAGAAAGGATTTTTATTTCAATCTTATAGCGACGCTGAAGTTATTGCTGCTCTTCTTTCAAAGGAGAGAATAAGACATCATAGTATAGAAGAATCATTGGTTGAAGTGATGAAGCAAATCAAAGGGGCATATTCTTTATTAGTTATGACGCCTCATAAATTAATTGCTGCAAGAGATCCTTTAGGGATGAGGCCTTTATGTATTGGCAAGAAAGATGATTCCTATGTATTTTCTTCAGAAACTGCAGCCCTGGAAACCATAGGGGCAAATTTTGTAAGAGATGTAAAGCCAGGAGAAATTGTAGTGGTTAACGAAGAGGGTATAACTTCTATACAAACAGAAGCACCTAAGGAATCCAAAATGTGTATTTTTGAGTTTGTATATTTTGCCAGACCTGATAGCATTATTGATGGGGCTGATGTATATGAAGCACGTTTAGAAGCCGGAAAAATTCTTGCCAGAGAGCACCCCGTAGATGCAGATTTAGTTATCGGTGTACCAGATTCTGGTCTTACTGCAGCCCTGGGTTATGCTATGGAAAGTGGTATTCCTTATGGGGATGGCTTAATGAAAAATCGCTATATTGGAAGAACTTTCATACGACCAAGTCAGGAAATGAGGGAACAAGCGGTCAGATTAAAATTAAACCCTTTAAAAAGTCAGGTTGATGGTAAGAGAATTATTATGATAGATGATTCTATAGTAAGAGGAACTACAAGCAAGAGGATTGTCAAAATGTTAAAAGAGGTAGGAGCAAAAGAAGTTCATATCAGAGTAAGCTCACCTCCTGTATATTACCCATGTTATTTTGGAATAGATACACCTCATAAAGAAAATTTAATTGCCAATCATTATTCCATTGAAGAAATTGCTGAATTAATCGGTGCCGACAGTCTTGCTTTTTTATCGATAGAAGGTCTTAAGAAAACACCTATTGGAGCAAAATGCGGTTTTTGTACTGCTTGTTTTGATGGAAATTATCCAATTAACGTTGATAAGGAGGAAAAAGAGTATGGATTATAAAAGTGCTGGTGTGGATGTTGAAGCAGGTTATGAAGCTGTGCTTTTAATGAGAGAACACGTCAAGGCTACTTTTAGACCTGAGGTATTAACGGATATTGGTGGTTTTGGTGGCCTATTTTCTATTGCCAATATTAAAATGAAAGAACCTGTATTGGTTTCAGGCACAGATGGTGTTGGTACAAAGTTAAAAATTGCTTTTCTTGCTGACAAACATGATACCATTGGCATTGATTGTGTTGCCATGTGCGCCAATGATGTCGTATGTTCAGGAGCAGAGCCTTTGTTTTTCTTAGATTATATTGCGTGTGGAAAAAATATACCAAAGAAAATTGCTGAGATTGTTAAGGGTGTTGCAGAAGGTTGTAAACAGGCCGGGGCAGCTTTAATCGGAGGAGAAACGGCAGAAATGCCAGGTTTTTATCCTGAAGATGAATATGATTTAGCAGGCTTTTGTGTAGGTATTGTTGATAAAGAAAAAATTATTGACGGAAGCAAAATAAAAAAAGGCGATTTATTAATTGGTTTGGCTTCATCTGGTATTCACAGCAATGGCTATTCTCTTATAAGAAAGATTTTTAATCCTAATAAAAACAATATCAATGAATATGTAGAACTTTTGGGCTGTACTTTAGGAGAAGAACTTTTAAAACCCACTAAAATTTATGTCAAAACCATTCAGAAATTAAAAGAAGAAGTTGAAATAAAGGGCATTTGTCATATTACTGGTGGCGGTTTTATTGAAAATATTCCCAGGATTTTCCCTGAAGGACTTGGAGGAAAGATTTATGAAGGCAGCTGGGATATTCCTCCTATTTTCAAATTAGCAGAAGAACTGGGTAATGTCAGCAGGATGAGTATGTATAATACTTTTAATATGGGTATAGGAATGGTTGTTATTATCAGTGAAACCGAAAAAGAAAAAGCCCTTTCCTTGCTTTCAGGTATGGGAGAAATGGCTTATGTTATCGGAGAAGTGGTTGAAAGTGAAACAGGGGTGGAGATATGTACAAAATAGGTGTTTTGGTTTCCGGAGGGGGAACCAATCTGCAAGCCATCATTGATGCAATTGAAAATGGAAAAATAAAGAATGGAAAAATTGTAACCGTTGTAAGTAACAAGCCCGATGCATATGCATTAGAAAGGGCAAAAAAACATCAAATTGAAGGAATTTGTATTTCACCTAAAGATTTTGACAGCAAAGAGGTATTTACCGACTGCTTAATCAAACATTTTGAAGAAAGACAAGTAGACCTGGTTGTTTTGGCAGGCTATTTGCTGGTTTTGGATGAAAAGTTTGTTAAACGCTTTGAGAATAGAATTATGAACATTCACCCCTCTTTAATCCCTTCTTTTTGTGGAGCTGGTTATTATGGACTTAAAGTTCATCAGGCAGTATTGGACAGGGGTGTCAAAATAACAGGTGCGACGGTTCATTTTGTAGATGAAGGAACAGATACAGGACCCATTATTTTACAAAAAGCGGTTCAAGTTAAAGAAGAAGATACACCTGAAAGTCTTCAAAGAAGAGTAATGGAGGAAGCTGAGTGGGAAATATATCCTAAAGCCATACAATTGTTTTGTGATAATAAAATTATGATTAAAGATAAAAAAGTAAAAATACTTGAAGATTAAGTAAATGGAGGTAAAGCAATGAAAGTATTAGTCGTTGGCAGTGGTGGAAGAGAACATGCAATTGTCTGGAAATTATCTCAAAGTAAAAAAGTTGATAAAATATTTTGTGCACCTGGTAATGCAGGAATAGCTCAATTGGCTGAGTGTGTTAATATAAAGGCAACAGATATAGAAGCTTTAGCAGATTTCGCACAAGATAAGGCAATTGATTTTACCGTTGTTGGGATGGATGACCCCTTAATGCTTGGTATTGTGGATGTTTTTCAGGAAAGAGGACTTAAAATTTTTGGTCCAACAAAGAATGCAGCAATTATTGAAGGCAGTAAATCATTTTCAAAGAATCTAATGAAAAAATATAATATCCCCACAGCAAATTATGAAGTATTTGACGATTCGAAGGATGCTTTAGAATATCTTAAGTCGCAATCTTTCCCCATAGTTGTAAAAGCAGATGGACTTGCCTTGGGCAAGGGTGTTTTAATCTGCAATAATTATGAAGAAGCTAAAGAAGCCGTTATCGATATCATGGAAAATAAAAAATTTGGTGATGCAGGAAATAAAGTCGTTATTGAAGAATTTTTAGTTGGACAAGAGGTTTCAGTATTGTCTTTTTGTGATGGTGATACCATTGTACCTATGGTAAGTGCCCAGGACCACAAAAGAGCTTTAGATAATGACCAGGGCTTAAACACTGGTGGTATGGGAACCTTTTCTCCAAGCCGGATTTATACACAAGAGATTCAGAATTATTGTATGGAAAAAATCTTTAAGCCTACTTTAGAAGCTATGAAAAAAGAAGGAAGACCTTTTACAGGAATATTGTTTTTTGGTCTTATGGTTACAGAAAATGGCGTTAAAGTTTTAGAATATAATGCAAGATTTGGAGATCCTGAAGCTCAAGTTGTGCTCCCAAGACTAAAAGGAGATCTTTTGGAAATACTTGAAGCTTGTGTGGATAAAAGGCTTCATGAGATAAAGGTTGAATGGGAAGATAATGCGGCAGTGTGTGTGGTATTAGCTTCTGGTGGCTATCCTCTTTCTTATGATACAGGATTTCCAATCTTTGGACTTGACAATTTACACGAAAATAATATGATTGTATTTCATGCGGGAACAGCTAAAAAAGATGATCAGATAGTAACCAATGGGGGAAGGGTGCTTGGTGTTACAGGAATAGCAAAGACACTGGATGAAGCAATCCGCACAGCTTATCAGGGGGTTGAAAAGATCCGGTTTGAGAATATGCATTACAGAAAAGATATAGGAATAAAGTAATAGTATTATAGTATTAGTAATTATTTGCTATTGCATGATAATTAAATTAAGGTTATTATAAAATAGAAGACTTAATCAATTTTTCTAGTTTTTATTTATATTATCAAAAACTACATACTTGATGCTCATTGAAAAATTATTGAAATTGACTTAAGGTATATTAAAGTATTTTAAAGTGGGGAATTTAAATGTCGTATAGTAGGCTCGAAGTGCTGAAAACAAGAATTGAGCAAACAAGGGAACACCTAAATGACTTGATTATTTTGGGAGAGGAAAACATTTCAAGTAAAGATGTCATGCTAGTAAGTCAAGTATTGGATGATTTACTGGTCGAATATCTTAAAGAATTAGATAAGGACGAGCTGTAAGAAAAATCTACTAACTAATATAAATTAGTTAGTAGATTTTTTTTAAATTATTTATTAGGTTAAAGTAAGTTCAGCTTCCTGAACCAACTCTCTTATTAATTCTTTTACGGAGATGATATTATTCAATTTGTAAGCAGTCGTTCCGGCAAAAATTAATCCTTTTTTAGTATCACCCCTGACAGCATGAATTAATGCTTTTGATATACAATAAGGAGTGGTGGCAGGATTACAAGGTTTTAAGCAATTATAACATTTGTGGATTTTTTCTTTGTTTTTTTCTAAGGACTGTGTAAATTCATTTCTAAGGGCGCGACCGGGCATACCAACAGGACTTTTTATGATTTGGATACTTTCTTTTACGGCATCAAGATATGCTTTTTTAAAATTAATATGGGCATCGCACTCATGAGTTGCAACAAAACGGGTTGCCATTTGTACGCCTGAGGCTCCCTCTTTAAGATATTTTGCAATATCTTTTCCATTGAAAATACCTCCTGCTGCAATAACAGGGATTTTTTTGTTGTATTTTTCTTCAAAAGGCTTAATGACGGATAAAACTTCTTTCAGGATATTGCTTAAGCTGGGTAAGGGATGAGTATTTAGAATTTCCAAGGGAAAACCTAAATGTCCTCCTGCTTTTGGTCCTTCAACAATAAGGGCGTCAGGAAGATACTGATATTTTTTGTCCCAGATTTTAATGATGACGGATGCAGCTTTGGCAGAAGATACTATAGGAATAATTTTCGAAGCAGAATTTTTAACCAGTTCAGGTAAATCTACTGGCAGACCTGCACCACATATGATAAGATCAATTTTTTCTTTTACGGCTGTTAAAACCAGTTCTTTATAATGGTTGACAGCCGTTAAAATATTGATGCCTATAATACCTTTAGGACTTAATTCTCTTGCTTTTTTTATTTCTTTTTTGAGGCCTCGGATATTTGCTTCATGATTATTTGTTTCAAAATCCGGTTCTTCAAAACCAATCTGAACGCCAGAAATTATACCTATTCCGCCTTCGTTAGCTACGGCTGAAGCCAAATTGGCCCTTGATACTCCAATTCCCATACCACCTTGGATGATAGGAATATCGGCAACAAGATGACCTATTTTTAATGAAGGAAGCTTCATTACACCACTCCTTTTATTTGATTTACAAATATTTTGATAATCAAAGTATATAGGAAAAAATTGATGAAGTCAATCTTATTCTACAGGCTTCTTTTTATGGTCATTAATGGAGCAGTTCAATAAATTTTTTAGCGCCAATAGAAAGAGGAATGTGTTTATGGGTAATAATACCTAAGTAACGTTCAGGTATTTTTTCTTTTACATTGACAATAAATATTTCATCGGATTTAAGCTGTTCTTCAATACATTTTTCCCAGACAAAGCTAATACCCAATCCGATTTTTGCCATCTCTACTAAAAGATCTATGCTGCCTAATTCAATTTCAGGGATTATATGGGTGCCATATTCCACTAACATATTGTCAAAAAAATCTCTTGTGGCAGTTTGTTTTTCCAGCATCAAAAAAGGATAGTTTTCTAAATCCTTTAAATATATTTCCCTGTTTTTCAATTCTTTAAACTGGTTTCCTGCTACAAAAACATCTTGGATAGCTTTTATTTTTTTGATTTTCATGGAAGAATCGGCATACTGGTTAGGCAGATTAGATATAATAAAATCAACACTGCCCTGTTTTAAGAGCTCAACACATTTAGGAGAAGTGCCGTTGGTTACAAGGATTTTTACTTTCGGATAGAGTTTATGAAATTCTTTGAAATAGTTAAGAAGATAATATTTACATATGGTGTCACTGGCCCCGATACGAATTTCGCCTCGTTCAAGAGAGTTGATTTCATCAATCATTCTTTCGCCGTTTTTGATAAGATTATAAGCTTGTTCAATATGGCGGAATAAAATTTCCCCATCGTTGGTTAATTTGACTTGTTTTGTGTTTCTGAAAAATAATTTGATATTTAAATTGTCTTCTAAGGTCTTAATCGCCTGGCTTACGGCAGATTGAGAAATGTAAAGTTTAGCAGCTGCTTTAGAAAAGCTGAGGTTTTCAGCAACGTAATAGAAAATTTTATACAGTTCAAAATTAATATCCATTTATTATCCACCCTTATAAATTGTGCTAAAGTTATTAATTTTATTTATTAAGCATAACATATCAGAATTAAATTGTAAATAAAATAAACTATTATTTATAAACCAATCGAGTCTTAAAAATGATGATATGGAATGAGGATTTATTTTTTTAATAAGCAATATAATGGTTTGGTAAAATGGACTTTTTTGATAATATACAATATAATAATCCATAATAAACGGTAATAAGTGTAGAAGGGAAGATGACAATGCAAGAATTTCAGTATCTGATGCCTACAAAGATCCTGTTTGGGCAAGGGGTTATTAAAAAGAACGCATCTTTATTTAAAGAATATGGGAAAAAAGCTTTGATTGTGACTGGTAAACATTCAGCTAAGAAAAATGGTTCATTAGATGATATTTTAGAAGTATTAAAGCGCAATGGAATAGCTTACAGTATTTTTGATGAAATAGAAGAAAATCCTTCTTTAGAAACAGTAGAAAAAGGTGCAGATTTTGGGAAAAAGGAAAAAATAGATTTTATTATTGCTATAGGGGGAGGTTCTCCTCTTGATGCAGCAAAAGCCATCAATCTTTTAATAGCCAATGAGGACAGCAGTAAGGAAGATTTATATATTCTAAAGCCCATGAAAACGCTTCCTGGGATTGCTGTTCCTACGACAGCTGGTACCGGTTCTGAGACAACGCCGTATGCGATATTGACCAATCATCAAAAGAAAACAAAAATCAATATTGTTCACAAAGTATTTTTTGACTTAGCTTTATTAGATCCTGAATATATGATGGCTATGCCTGAAGCGATTACAATTAATACTGCATTGGATGCCCTTTCGCATTTAGTAGAAGGTTATTTAACGGTAAAAGCTAATCTGTTTAGTGATATTTGGGCAGAAAAAGGACTCAACCTTTTTTCGGAATGCATGGATGCTTTGAAAAAAAAGAATTTTACCTATTTATTAAGGGAAAAACTCTTACTTGTTTCAACCATCGCAGGAATGGTTATTGCACAAACAGGAACTTCTTTACCCCATGGTATGGGTTATGCCCTGACATATTTTCATAATATTGCTCATGGAAGGGCCAATGCTCTTTTGATGAAAGCTTTTTTAGAAATTCATCCCCATAGAGAAAGGGTAGACAGGATATTAAGCTGTTTAGGTTTAAATAATCTTGAAGAATTAGGAGATTTTTTAGATTCTTTACTAGGAGAAAAAGAAAAAGTTACAAAAGACGAGATTATAGCTTATGCACAAGATATGACCTTCAATGATTTGAAACTTAAAAATCATCCTGCTAAAGTTAGCTTAGAAGATATTTATCAAATCTATGAAAAAAGTTTAAATTTACAATAAGAAAGTGTGTCTTAAAGTTTAACTTAACTTTAAGACACACTTTTTTGCTGCAGTCTTATAATTGTTAGACAATTAAAATAATATTCATACAGATGTCACAGCTTTTTAATATAATCTTAAAGAAGGATTTTGACAAAATATGTTATAATAACATATGTATTTATATCTTATGGCTTTAGGAGGAAAAAATGGGCAAAATCAAAATTTTTATAAGAAATTTTATGATCTTCACTTTATTATTATCCTTATCTTTTTCAAGTATTTCGTTATCTTATGCAAGTAATCAGGCTACTTATGTAAAAAATGCAGAAAGTTTAAAAGCTCTGGGTCTTTTCTTAGGAACCGACAAAGGTTTTGAACTGGACAGAAAAAGTACCAGGGCAGAAGCAGCAGCCATGCTGGTTAGATTATTAGGAGCAGAAAAGACCGCCGCAGAAGAATATAAGTCAAAGCCTCATCCTTTTGCGGATGTACCAGCCTGGGCAAGTCCAGCCGTTTCTTATTTATACAATAAAGGGTTGACTTTTGGTATTAGCGGCAATTTATATGGTGCAAAAGACGAGATTACTCCAGAGCAATATATGACTTTTTTATTAAGAGCCCTGGGTTATAGCGATAGAGATGGAGATTTTCATCTAAATAATGTTTTAGATTTTGCACATCATATTGGCATGATTAATGACAGTGAATTATCTTTATTAAAAGCTAAAGAAAAAACAGGTGTTTTAAGAGATTATATTGTGATGATGTCCTATAATTGTCTTTTTACAAAAATGAAAAATGAAAATAAAAGCTTATTGATTCATTTGGCTGAAAAAGGGGTTATTTCGAATAATAAATTAAAAGCAGCAGCCAGGATAGACAGTCAGTTAAAACAGTTATTAATGGAGGAAGCCTATCTTGATGAAAATAATGAAGGAAATAAAATTGAAAATAGTATAGAAGGAGAAGTAAGAGGTGTTTGGATTTCTTATTTAGAATTGCAAAATATATTCCCTAATAAGACAGAAGCACAATTTAAAGAAAGTATAAGAAAGATGTTCAGAAATATAAAAGATGCAGGTTTAAATACTGTTTTTGTTCAGGTCAGACCTTTTGGAGATGCCATTTATCCTTCTTCTTATTTCCCCTGGTCCTATATTATTTCAGGAACAGAAGGGGTAAATCCTTATTACGACCCTCTTGAAATTATGGTAAACGAAGCCCATTTACAGGGCTTAAAAATTGAAGCCTGGATTAATCCTTACCGAATCAGGAATAATAATAAGCCTTTAAGTGCTGATAATAAAGCTTTAGAGTGGTTAAATGACGGCAGCAACCGGGTGATAAAAATAAACAGTGGTATTTATTATAATCCTGCAAGCAAAGATGTCCAAAATCTAATTGTTAAAGGTATTGAAGAAATTATTCAAAATTATGACGTGGACGG
Organism: Candidatus Epulonipiscium sp.; assembly: GCA_012521395.1. Taxonomy (GTDB): domain Bacteria; phylum Bacillota; class Clostridia; order Lachnospirales; family Defluviitaleaceae; genus JAAYML01. Next base: position 24,396 of record JAAYML010000039.1, read on the forward strand.
TATTCATTTTGATGATTATTTCTATCCGACTACGGATATGAGTTTTGATGCAGCAGACTATCAAAAGTATTTGCAGGAAGGAGGATATCTCAGTCAGGCGGGATGGAGAAGGGAAAATGTCAATCAATTAGTAAGAGAAGTTTATAAGACCATTAAAGCCTATGATCCTGATATAAAATTTGGTATAAGCCCTCAGGGTATTATAAGCCGTAATTATAATAATCAATATATTGATGTCGAAAAATGGCTTTCTAATTCTGGTTATATTGATTATATCTGCCCTCAGGTATATTTTGGTTTTAATCATTCTAATTATCCGTATGATAAGGTTGTCCAGGAATGGAATCAACTTATCAAAAATAGTGATGTTGATCTTTACATAGGGCTTGCAGCTTACAAATTAGGCCAGGAAGATGCCTGGGCAGGAAATGGAAAAAATGAATGGATTGGTACGAGCGATATTCTTTCAAGGATGATAGAAGAAGGAAGAAAAAGCAGTAACTATAAAGGTTTTATACTGTTCAGATATGATTCCTTATGGAATCCTTCTCAAAGCATAAAAGATCAGGTAGATGCAGAACGTATTCATTTAATAAATTGTTTAGATTAATTTTACTTGATAAATAAAAGAGCTGTTTCCTGACAGTTATTTGTCTTCAGGAACCAGCTCTTTTGCTTTTTGTTATTAAACAGTCCGAATGGGTCATTTGTGGAACGGCCAATTTTATATAAAGATTTCCCAAAGGTAAACGACCAGGATGCTGCATAGGGCAACAGTCATAAGACCTTTTTCAAAATAAGATAAAATCAGTGCCGTTATCATACCTGCCAGGGCTGAAGAAAGATGATTTGTAGAATAAAGAATATCAGGAAAAGTCATCGCAGCTAAAACGGCAAAAGGAACATAAGATAAAAAGGATAATATAAATTTTGATTTTATTTTTTTTCTAAAAATTGCAATGGGTAAAACCCTTGGGATATAGGTTACAATTGCCATAACAATGACCGCAGTAAAAGCGTAACTCATAATTCTTCTTCTCCTTTAGGAAATAATAAAGCTCCAATTGCAGAAGCAACAATGGTAGCAATAATAATTCTAAAGCCACTGGAAATTTGATTGATATAAGGTAACCACTTTAAGATTGAACTAATAAAAATTCCTATTATAGTAACGATTAGAGGTGCTTTGGATTTTTTTGATGGAGGAACAACTAAAGCAATAAACATGGCATAAAGGGCAATACCCATCGCACTTTGAACTTGTTCTGGCAGTACTGAGCAAGTCACAGCCCCTGCGGCAGTTCCTAAAACCCAGCCAGCAAAGGGCCCTGATATCAGGCCAATCATATAAGAAAAGGTGAGTTCGTTTTTTTCAAGGGAAGCAAGGGCAAAGGTCTCATCTGTTATTCCAAAAGCAATAATAGAGCGGTATAATAAAGTCATATTTGATTTTATTTTTTGAGACAAGGATAAAGACATTAACATATAACGGATGTTGATAACGAAAGTTGTCAAAGCAATTTCTATAATAGGTGCATTAGCAATAATTAAGTTTGTTCCAGCAAACTGTCCTGCCGAGGTCAGATTGGAAAACGAAATAAATATGGCAAGCCAGACAGGAATTCCTCCATTGACTGCAATTAAACCAAAAGTAAAGGATACCGGGAAGTATCCTAAAGCAATAGGAACACCTGCTTTAAATCCTTTCGAAAAATCCGAATTCATAGAACTTCTCCCCAATTTCTAATAATTAATGAGTTTATTATATATCATTAAGATAAATAGTCAATATTTTATTCATTAAATGTAATTTAAATCACAGAATCAAACAGAGTAAGGGTTTATAATTAAATCAAGAAATAAAGGAGGAATAAGTTATGATAAGAAAAATTGTTCATATTGATGAAGATAAATGCAACGGCTGTGGTTTATGTGTGGATGCATGTCATGAAGGCGCCATTGAACTGATTGATGGCAAGGCAAGACTGGTATCAGATGAATATTGTGACGGATTGGGAGATTGTTTGCCTGCATGCCCGGTAGGAGCAATAGAAATTATTGAAAGAGAAAGTCAGGCTTATAATGAAGAATTGGTGAATCAAAAAATGGCCGAAAGAGAAAAGCTTAAAAAAGCACAAATGCCCTGTGGTTGTCCAGGAACCATGGCAAAGACCATTCAAAGAAAGCCAGCCGTTGTTAAAGAAAAAAATGAAGTTAAAGATGAAGCTAAAGTTGAACTTCAATCTCAGTTAATGCAGTGGCCGGTACAGTTAAGTTTAATTAATCCGGATGCGACCTATCTGGATCATCCTCACTGGCTGATTGCAGCAGATTGTACGGCATATGCTTATGGTAATTTCCATGAGGATTTTATAAAGAATCATATTACCATGATTGGCTGTCCTAAGTTAGATGATGTCAATTACTATACTGAAAAACTGACAGAAATTTTATTAAAACATGACCCGCAAAGCATTACCGTGGTCAGAATGGAAGTGCCTTGCTGCACAGGGATTGCCGCAGCTGTAAAAAAAGCTATGCTTAATGCTGAAAAGATTGTTAATTACAGAGAAGTGATTATTAGTACATCTGGTGAAATAAAATAAGTTGCACATATTCTGTGCAACTTATTTTTTATGTTAAGATAGATTGAAACCTATTATAATTTGTGTTAGGATTGAGTATGATATATATAATATGAGCTAAGAATAGGAAGATATACTATAAGGAGGACGGCTGTTAATGGAGTCTAATAAAAAACAAATAAATGAAGATCATTCTAATTTTATTCATGACATCATTGATAAAGACTTAGCAGAAGGTGTGGTTAAAAAGGTTCATACACGTTTCCCTCCGGAACCCAATGGCTATTTACATATTGGACATGCAAAGGCAATCTGGCTTGATTTTAGTACGGCTGAAAAATATGGTGGTCTTTGTAATTTAAGATTTGATGATACCAATCCGACAGCAGAAGATGTAGAATATGTAGAATCCATTAAAGAAGACGTAAGATGGCTGGGTTACGACTGGGGTGACAGACTTTATTATGCTTCCTGGTACTTTGACCAGCTTTATGAATATGCGATAGAACTGATTAAAAAGGGTAAGGCTTATGTGGATGATTTAACTGCCGAAGAAATCAGGGAATACAGGGGCACTTTAACTGAGCCGGGAAAAGAAAGTACTTACAGAAACCGTTCAGTAGAAGAAAATCTGGATTTATTTATCAGAATGAAAAACGGGGAATTTCCTGATGGCTCCAGGGTACTCCGGGCTAAAATTGATATGGCTTCTCCTAATATGAACATGAGAGACCCTGTCATTTACCGTATTGCTCATGTAAAACATCATAATACAGGTGATAAATGGTGTATTTATCCCATGTACGACTTTGCCCATCCTTTATCAGATGCTATTGAAGGGATTACACATTCCATTTGTACTTTAGAATTTGAAGACCATAGGCCTTTATATAATTGGTTTTTGGAAGCCCTTGAAATTGAAAACCGTCCTAAACAAATCGAGTTTGCAAGGCTTGAAGTTTCTAACATGGTAACCAGTAAGAGAAAACTCCGTAGTTTAGTTGAAGAAAAAATTGTAGACGGTTGGGATGATCCCCGTATGCCTACAATTTCAGGTTTAAGAAGAAGAGGCTACACGCCTGAAGCCATAAAAGATTTTTGTCAAAAAACTGGTGTTGCTAAAAATAAAGGTGTAGTAGACATCTCATTTTTAGAGCATTGTATCCGTGAAGACTTAAAACTTAAAAAACCAAGAATTATGGCTGTTTTAGATCCTCTTAAGGTGGTTATCACCAATTATCCGGAAGGACAAGTTGAAATGCTGGATGTTGAAAATAATGCTGAAAATCCAGAAATGGGAACAAGACAAGTTCCTTTTTCCAGAGTAATATACATTGAGAGAGAAGATTTTATGGAAGATCCACCAAAGAAATTCTTCCGTTTATCCCCTGGCAAGGAAGTAAGATTAAAGAATGCATATTTTATTAAATGTGAAAAAGTCATTAAGGATGAAAAAACAGGAGAAATTATCGAACTTCACTGTACTTATGATCCGGAAACCAAAAGTGGAAGCGGTTTTTCGGGAAGAAAAGTAAAAGGAACCATTCATTGGGTTTCAGCAGAACATGGAGTTCCGGCAGAAGTAAGATTATATGACCATCTGTTTATAGAAGATGAACAGACAGGAGAATTAGTTATTAACCCTGACTCTTTAAAGGTATTAAAAAATTGTCTCATTGAACCTTCCATAAAAGAGGCTAAGAAAGGGGACCAATTCCAATTTTTACGTCATGGTTATTTTTGCATAGATACGAAAGATACAACGGATGAAAAGCTTGTATTTAACCGGATAGTTTCTTTGAAAAGTTCATGGAAATAGTAAGCTTAAAAACAAGCGGTTTATCATTTAAAATCGCTTGTTTTTTTATTGCAAAGTGAAAAAATTTTCTTGTAAAAATAAAAATGAAAAAAATTTTCTTTTTTCTATTGACATCTAATTCGACAAAATATACAATGTAATTACAAGATATTACGTACCGGTCGACAAAATATACAAAATAGGTATAATAATTGGATATTATTAGATAATAATCAATATTAAAGAATGTAGGAGGATAACATGGCACGCATTAGAAAATTCCGGCAAAATAACATGGAGAGGCAATTACCTGGTTCAAAGAAATCTTTCCCTTACATGCTCAATATCCCGATGTTTTTATATTTGGCATGTGTATTATTTATGCCAATGATATGGGGGATTTCTTTGAGCTTTACCGATAAGGCGATTGGAGGAGAGGCAAGCTTTATTGGATTAGGTAATTACATTAAATTGATTAATGATAAGGAATATTTATTATCTTTATGGAAGACGCTTCAATTTGCTTCAATCTCACTATTGTTTAAGTTGCTTTTAGGGGTTTTAATGGCAGTCGTTCTAAATGTTGAATTTAAAGGCAGAAACATTGCAAGAGCTTTATTATTGATACCATGGACTCTTCCGAATGTTGTAGCAGTATTAAATTGGAAATGGTTATTTGCTTCAACAGGAGGAATTATAAATCACATTTTAAAATTGGTTGGAATCATTGATAAAGATATTGTCTGGTTTGGAACAGCAGGATTAGCATTAGCGACAATCATTGTAGCCAATGTATGGCGAGGAACTCCTTTCTTTGGGATATCAATCCTGGCAAAGTTACAGACGATTTCCAAAGATTATTATGAAGCAGCAGATATTGACGGGGCAAAGGTATGGCAAAAATTCTTTTATATTACCCTTCCCTCTATCATGGATACCATTTTCTTGACAACTCTGATGTCCAGTATTTGGACCATTAACGAATTTGAAACGGTTTGGTTGTTGACTGGAGGAGGACCTAATGGTCAAACCCAGGTAATGAATGTCTATAGTTATAAAACAGCTATGGCAAGCATGCAGATTGGACGGGGTATAGCGGTTTCAGTGTTAGCAATGCCCGTATTCTTATTGATTATTAGTTTGATAACGAAAAAATCCCTTGCGGATGAGAAAATGTAAGGAAGGTGAGAAATATGCAGAATAAATTAGTGACCATTCTACACCGGATAACTGTAGCGTTATTCTTAATTATTGCTCTGTTTCCTATATATTGGATGCTTAATACTTCATTAAAAACACAGGGTGAAGTTTATAGCAAGATACCTACCTTCCTGCCAAAAAATCCAACATTAAATAACTTTAAGTATTTAATTTTTGAAACACCTTTTATGAATGCATTAAAAAACAGCTTCTTAGTAGCGCTTGTTGTAACCGTTTTGTCAATTATCATTGCTTATCCGACAGCGTATTCAATATCGCGCTTAAAATTTAAAGGAAGAAATACCTTTGCGAAAGTTATATTGTTTTGCTACCTGCTGCCTTCCTCGGTGTTATATATACCTTTGTACATTTTTGTATCCAGAGTGGGCTTATCAGATAACATAATGGGTTTAATGCTTATATACCCGACTTTTACACTTCCTTATGTCGCCTGGATTTTAATCCCTCACATATCCTCAATACCATATGACATTGAGGAGGCTGCATTGGTAGATGGTTGCAGTAAATTTAAAATCATGTATCAGATTATTTTTCCTTTAACGATACCAGGAGTTATTTCGACAGCTATTTTTGCTTTTGCTATGTGTTGGGGTGAGTATTTGTACGCATTAGTAAATATAACAGATACTCAGGCAAAGACGTTCCCATTGATTATAGCAGGATTGATTTATGGTGACTTATATCCCTGGGGACAGATAATGGCAGGTTCCATAATAGGATGTATTCCAATACTTATTATTTATATCGCTTCATCGAGATTTTTAACGGGCGGTGCAACGGCCGGAGGCGTAAAAGGTTAAACAATTTCTGTGGTATAAATTTTCCGGCAATATACGATAAAGACTTAAATATATTGCAGGAAATTTATATAAAAGTTTTATAAAAAATAAAAGATTTTTAAAACTTTAGGAGGGATCTCATGAAGAAAAGGCTAGTTTCAATTCTTTTAATGGTTGCTTTACTGGTTTCTCTTTCAGCCTGTGGTGGGGGCAAAGATAACGCAGGTCAGACGGGTGAAAATACTGGTGGAAGCAATACTAGTCAAGGTGAGTCAAAGACTCAGGGTAAGCAACTAACGGTTTGGCTGGAAAAAGTTTTTAGTGATGATGCTAATGCAGAACTGCAAAAGAGAGTTCAGCAATTTGCAGATGAGAGCGGAATTGATGTTAAATTTGAACTTTTAGCGGCTACAGATTTTGTGCCCAAATTGAATGCTGCAATTGAAGCAGGAACAAATGTTCCGGATGTTACTTTAACTTCTGGGGCAATTACAAGAGTTTTAAACTATTATCCTAATATTCCTAACTTAGATGTAACAGGTTTAGTAGATGAAATTCATGCAAACAGACCATATTTTGAATCTATTCGTGAAGGTTCAAAAATTGAAGGTGTAAATTACTTTGTTCCTTTTTATAGTTCTTCAACTTTGATGTTTATCCGTAAAGATAAATTAGAAGAAAAAGGCATTACAAAATATCCTACAACCTGGGAAGAAGTATTTGAAGTAGCAGAAGCAGTATCAGATCCTAAAAATGGTTTTTATGGTTTGGGTATTGGTTGTGGTCCTACAGATGAAGACTGTGAAAATACATTCCGTATGATTATGTGGAATAACGGGGCTTATGTCTTTAATGAAGATGGTACAGCAGCCATTAACAGTGAAAAAGCAAAAGAATTAATTAAAAAATATGCTGAAATGTATGGAAAAGAAATCATACCACCGTCAGCTTCAACCTGGGATCCAGGTGGAAATAACAGCACATATTTAATGGGCGAATCAGCAATCGTATTTAATGCACCTACGTTATATAATGCATTAAAAGGAGACGAAGCATATAAAGAAATACTTGAAAATACAGTAGCTTTAGCACCTCCTGCAGGAACAGATAACTCAGTGGTTATGGAATTCATCAGCGGCTTTGCTATAATGAACACCTGTAAAGATGTAGAATCTGCGGAAAGTTTCATTAAATATATGTTAGATGCTGAATGGTACGATGAATACTTCAAAATTACTGCACCAGTATTTGCACCAATATTCCAGGATGTAGAAAACGATGAATTTTGGGCAGAAGGTATCAATCAACAAGTAGTTAATTATGCTAAAAACGCTTCTGGTTACTATGGATATCCTGTAAAGAGTATTGAAGGCAGAGTGACTGCTGCTAAACATTATTTTACTTACCCTGTTGCAGAATTACTCAACTCTGTTGTTACAGGAACAAAAACAGTAGATGAAGCAGTTGAAAAAATGGAAGCAGATATAAAGCAAATTAGTTCAGAAATAAAGTAAAATGAATGCTTTTATTTCCAGAAGGAGAAAAACCGACATGAGTAAGAAGGTATGGGTAAATATTGATCCTCAAAAAGTCGATGTGTCATATTTGGAAAAGCGTTTAAAAGACAGTGGCTTTGAGGTGATTTATAAAGTCGTTCTTGCTGATGATGAAGCAGGGACAATTGAAATGGGGAATAGTGTTGATGCAGTGGTAAGTGTTTTTGAACGATGGAATGAAAGAACACTTCCGGCTGTACGCGGACATCTAAAGTTTATTCAGAGATATGGTGCAGGTATTGATAATATTAATCTGAAAGCTGCTACTGAGGCTGGAATACCTGTTGCAAATGTACCAGGAGCTAATTCCGCCGCAGTAGCGGAAATTGCCCTGCTGCATATATTAAATTTAGGAAGACGTTTTAAGACAGTTATAGATGATACAAAAAAAGGTCTTTGGCCTTGTGCTATAACTGGAAATGAACTAGATGGAAAAGTAGTTGGTTTAGTTGGCTTCGGGAATATTGCAAAACAATTAGCCAGAATGCTTTCCGGTTTTGATGTAAAAATCCTTGTCTATGATTCTTATGCGCAAGCAGATACAAACCAATATGATGTGAAGGTTGTTCATTCTATAGAAGAGATATTCTTACAAAGTGATATTGTAAGTCTTCACGTACCTCTAAATGATGAAACAAGAGGAATGATTGACAAAAGATTGTTAAATCTTATGAAACCTTCAGCGTATTTGGTGAATACTTGCAGGGGTGCTGTTATCAATGAAGCAGATTTAATTGAAGCCTTACGGGAGAAAAAGATCCGCGGGGCAGGGCTGGATGTATTAAGTTTAGAACCCCCAAGTTTGGACAATCCTTTATTATCTATGGACAACGTATTTGTTACGTCTCATATGGGGGCTGAAACAGCTGAATCCGGTTTACGTTCACAAAAAATTATGGCCGATACAATCGAAGCTTTCTTTTCAGGAAAGATTCCTGCCAATTTAATGAACAAAGAAATAGTAAAAGAGGGATATCATGAGTAGACTAGACAAATATAGAGGAATTTTCCCGGCATTTTATGCTTGCTATGATGATAATGGGGATGTCAGTCCTGAACGTACCAGGCTGTTTACCCAATATCTGATTGATAAAGGGGTTAAAGGCTTGTATGTTTGTGGAAGTTCAGGAGAATGTATTTATCAAAATGTAGAAGAAAGAAAAATAATTCTTGAAAACGTCATGGAAGTTGCAAAAGGGAAAATTACCATCATTGCTCATATTGCTGCACCATCTACCCGGGACAGTATTGAGCTTGCAAAACACGCAGAAAAATGTGGGGTAGATGCTGTAGCAGCAATTCCCCCCATCTATTTTAGGTTACCTGAATATGCTATTGAAAAATATTGGAATGACATGATTGATGCAACAGATTTAGACTTTGTTATTTACAACATTCCAGGAACAACAGGTTATGCCTTGACTTTAGATTTATTTAAGAGGATGATTAAGAATAAAAAAGTGATAGGTATCAAAAATTCCTCCATGCCTACACAAGATATTCAGATTTTCAAAGCAGCGGGTGGAGAAGATTTTATTGTCTTTAATGGTCCAGATGAGCAATTTGTAGCTGGCAGAGCAATTGGCGCAGACGGAGGTATTGGCGGTACTTACGCAGTGATGCCTGAATTGTTCATAAAAGCAGATGAATTAATACGCTCAGGTGACTTTGTTACTGCAAAAGAAATTCAATATGAGATCAACAAAGTTATTTTTGCAATGCTTTCTTGTCATGGAAATTTATATTCTGTTGCAAAAGAAATATTAAGAATTCAGGGTATAGATATTGGTGAGGCGAGATTACCGCTGCCAAGGTTTACCGAAGATGATTTACCAACCATTCATCAATGTGTTGAAATCATCGAAAAAGCGAAAAAGAAATTTTGTTAATAACAAAATAGCCTTAAATATTTTCAATAAAATTTGGATGAATAAATAATCATTATTAAAATGAGAATTAGTGTTTTCGCATCTAATTCATGTATGATATGAATTCTATTTAAATGTTCTTATCACGGCAAGCTTCTTGATAAAATATTTAGATTGAGAAAGTGAAGACAAAGGTTCTTCCTTTCTCATTCTTATTATTCAGTTATTATATTTTTTTGATGGATAAGAATAAATCGATAAGGGTAAAAAAATGTTATATATGATACAATTTTTATATGATATTATATATTTAAATAGATGGACATAGGAGTCTTTAGATAGTAGGTGAGATATGGTGAGTGATAGTGTGCTGAACAGAATAAAAGGAGGTTTAATTGTTTCCTGCCAGGCTTTAAATGATGAACCTCTTCATAGTTCATATATTATGTCCCGCATGGCCTATGCAGCCATGTTAGGCGGTGCTGTAGGAATAAGAGCAAATACCGTTGAAGATATTCAGGAGATCAAGAAACTTGTTCATTTGCCCATTATTGGAATTATAAAGAGGATATATGAAGATAGTGATGTTTATATTACACCTACTTTAGAAGAAGTAGATGCTCTTGTAAACTGTGGCGTAGAAATTATTGCAATGGACGCAACTTTTCATTTGCGCCCCAAATCACAAAGTATAGATGAATTTTTTACAGAAGTGAGAAAAAAATATCCCAATCAATTATTTATGGCGGATTGCGCAACTTACGAAGAAGGCATGCATGCAGTTCAATTGGGATTTGACATTGTTGCGACTACATTGTGTGGTTATACTTCTGAAACAAAAGATGTTAAACTTCCCAATTATGATTTAATGAGAAAACTGGTAAGAGATTCTGGGAAACCTGTTATTGCTGAAGGAGGCATATGGAGCCCGGAGCAATTAAAGATGGCCTTTGAAACAGGAGTGTTTGCTGCTGTTGTTGGAACTGCTATTACCCGGCCTATGGATATTACCAAAAGATTTGTAGAAGCAATTAAAAATGAGTGAGGAGTAGAAAATATGCCAAATAATGATTTTCTATTAAGCATACAATCCCATTATCATCAATTTACTAAGGCTGAAAAAAAGGTAGCTGATTATGTATTAAGAAATCCAAAAAAAGTATTGTTCATGTCTATAACTGATCTGGCGGATGCGTGTGATGTGGGTGATACCAGTGTATTCCGCTTTTGCCGTACGATGAAATTACGGGGTTACCAGGAATTCAAAATGCGTCTTTCATTGAGTATAAAGACAGATAATAAAGAAACCGAAGAGTTGGAATCGGATGTTACGCCAGATGATAGTTTTGCAACTTTAGCGCAAAAGGTTTTAAAATCCAATATAGATGCTATCAATGAAACTTATTCTCTTTTAAATCCTGAGGAGTTTATTCGTTGTATGGACTATTTTGAAGCAGCAGAAAATGTATATTTTTTCGGGGTTGGCTCTTCAATGCTGACGGCTATGGAAGCTATGGATAAATTTTTACGTATAACACCAAAAGTTCACTGTATTCCAGATTCTCATATGCAGTCCATGGTAGCAAGTATGCTTACAGAAAAAGATTTGGCCATTATTATTTCATACTCTGGTTCAACTAAAGACAGTATCCATGTTGCAAAAACTGCAAAACAGGCGGGAGCTAAGGTCATATGCATTAGCAGATTTATAAAATCCCCGCTGACGGGTTATGCAGATATAACAATTCTTTGCGGTGCTAATGAAAGCCCTTTACAAGGCGGTTCAACTTCAGCTAAAATGTGTCTTTTGTATATTATAGATTTAATGTATATGGAGTATTATCGCAGGAACTATGATATTAGCTTTGAAAACAATCAGAAGACGATGAGTTCTGTTTTAGAAAAATTATACTAAGATCAATAGTGATTTTAGAGGTGAAAAATGAAGATATTAGCTTTGGACATTGGTGGAACAGCTATTAAAATTGGTCTTATCAATAAAAATGGAGAAATCATTGAAAAAAGAGAAGTTCCTACCTTAGCAAAAGAAGGTGGGGAGGCTTTAATGAATAAAATTTTAAAGCTTATTGGAGAATACGGTTGCATTGACAGGATAGCGGTTAGTGCTTCAGGACAAGTGGATCCACAGGAAGGAAAAATCATTTTTGCAACGGATAATATTCCTGGATGGACAGGAATGGAAATTAAAAAGCGAATAGAAGAAAGATATAATATAGCGACAGTTGTAGAAAATGATGTCAACGCAGCGGCTATTGGTGAAGCATATTATGGAGCTGCTGAAGGGTTTGAAAATTTTTTATGCCTGACTTATGGAACAGGCATTGGTGGTGCAATTGTAGAAAAAGGGGAAATTTACAGAGGATGCTTTAATTCTGCCGGAGAATTTGGGCATATTATTACCCATGCAAATGGAAAAGATTGTACTTGTGGGTCGAAAGGATGTTATGAAGTTTATGCCTCTACAACTGCTCTTGTTAGAGAGGCTAAAGAAAAATTAGCTATAGAGAATGTAAACGGAAAAAAAATCTTTCAGTATCTTAGCCAAGGTAACGATGAGGTAAAAGAAATTGTTGATAATTGGTTGAATGAGATCATTATTGGCTTAGTAAGTTTTGTTCATATATTTAATCCTTCTTTAATTGT
>JAAYML010000040.1 GCA_012521395.1 Candidatus Epulonipiscium sp.
ATTGGGGGTTCTTATCTGGGAGCCAGAGCCGTTATTGAAGCTTTAGGTCACTCTTTCTATAACATGCTGCCAAAGGAAAAAAGACAAGGACCTGAAATTTATTTTGTAGGTAATAATATTAGTGGTACTTATGTGCAACATCTGTTAGATTTAATTGAAGGAAAAGATATTAGCGTTAATGTTATTTCTAAATCTGGAACGACAACAGAGCCAGGTATTGCTTTTAGAATCTTTAAGAAATATGTTGAAGAAAAATATGGCAAAGAAGAAGCGAAAAAAAGAATTTTTGCAACAACAGACAAGGAAAAGGGAGCTCTTCGTACCTTAGCCAATGAAGAGGGTTATGAAACCTTTATTATTCCAGATGATGTCGGAGGCCGTTTTAGTGTATTAACGCCTGTAGGTCTTCTTCCAATTGCTGTAGCAGGTATTGATATCGACAAGTTAATGGAAGGGGCTAAGGATGGAAGAGAAGAATATCAAAATGAGGATTTTGAAAGCAATATTGCTTATCAATATGCCATTGTGAGAAATATTTTATATAGAAAAGGCAAACAAATTGAAATTTTAGCCAATTACGAGCCTTCTCTCCACTTTATCTCTGAATGGTGGAAACAGCTTTATGGTGAAAGTGAAGGTAAAGACCAAAAGGGAATCTTCCCGGCTTCTGTGGATTTTTCAACGGACCTTCACTCTTTAGGTCAATATGTACAGGATGGAAGCAGAATATTATTTGAAACCGTTTTAAATGTTGAAAAACCAAAACTTGATATTACTTTAGAAGCAGAAGAGACAGATTTAGACGGTCTTAATTACCTGGCAGGTAAAACCATGAGTTTTGTTAATAATAATGCATTCAAAGGAACCTTATTGGCTCATGTAGATGGTGGAGTTCCAAATCTTGTTATAACGATTCCTGAAATTAATGAATACTATATTGGAAAGCTTCTTTATTTCTTTGAAAAAGCTTGTGGTATCAGTGGTTATTTGCTGGGGGTTAATCCTTTTGACCAACCAGGTGTTGAAGCTTATAAGAAAAATATGTTTGCGCTTCTTGGTAAACCTGGATATGAAGAATTAAGAAATGAATTGCAAAAGAGGATTAAATAACTTTTTGTTTAGATATGTAAGGTGGTAGCATATGGATAAGGAACAAAGAAAAAACATCATACTGGCCATGCTAAAAGAGTCTAATAAACCTCTTGCAGGCAAGTATCTGGCAGAAAAATTAGGCGTTACCAGACAAATTATTGTTCAAGATATTGCACTTTTGAGGGCAGAGAACCATAATATTATGTCTACTGCCAGAGGCTATGTTTTTTATGACAGAAAACAGTATGCAAATAAAAGAGTGATTACTGTTTCCCATAAAAAAGAAGCTATAGAAGATGAATTAATAACAATTATTGATTTAGGAGGCACGGTACTGGATGTCATTGTAGAACATCCTATCTATGGTGAAATAACTGGCAGTTTGATGATAGAATCCAGAAGGGACATTAAAGAATTTATGGAAATTATGAAAAAGAATGAGACTGTTCCCTTACTAACCCTTACCAGTAATATTCATATGCATACCATAGAAGCTAAAAATGAGGAAATATTAGATGAAATAGAATATGAATTAAAAAGAAAAGGCTATTTATTAATAGATCATTAACACCCGTTTGGGTGTATTTTTTTACATAAAAATACAGACACATTATTTTACTTATTGAGTTGTCACTTTAAAAATGTTATAATACATTTACATAACTTAATGAAGGAAGGTGAAAGAGGGTGACAGAGAATGAAAAAAGAATCATTTCTTTAAAACGGGCAGAGGAATTAAAAAGCCGTATTAAAGATTATACGATGAAAAAGAATTCTATAAAAACAGGTTTTACCCATTCAGAAATGATAAAAGAAAATAAAAGACGTATTATGAAAGTGCTAAATGCGTCAGAAAAGGAATGGGATGATTGGAAATGGCAATTATCCAATCGGATAACAGATGTTCATACATTAGCTAAGATTCTAAATTTATCAGATGAAGAAATCCATCAAATAGACATGATAGGGAAAAAGTTCCGATGGGCCATTTCACCTTATTATGCAAGTTTAATGGATCCCGATGACCCGTTTTGCCCTGTCAGAAGACAAGCGGTACCTTCTATTGAAGAGATGGTTGAAGCAGGAGAAGAAGATCCGATGGCAGAAGAATTTACTTCTCCGGTTGAAGGTATTACAAGAAGGTATCCGGACAGGCTCATTGTTAAAGTGACCAATCAATGTGCCATGTACTGCCGACATTGTCAAAGAAGAAGGTGTATAGGGCAAAAAGATTTGGCCTTGCCTATGGCTGCCCTTAGAAAGTGTGTGGAATATATAAGAAATGAAGAAGAAATCCGTGACGTACTTATTACTGGAGGCGATGCCCTGTTAATTTCTCAAAAAAATTTAGAATGGCTCTTATCAGAACTGCATGAGATTCCTCATGTTGAAATTATTAGAATTGGAACAAGAACGCCTGTAACGATGCCTCAAAGAATAACCAAGGAGCTTTGTGATGTGTTAAGCAAGTATCCTCCAATATACTTAAACACTCATTTTAATCATCCTATGGAAATCACTGAAGACGCCAAAAAAGCAACTGACATGTTGTGTTCTGCCGGGGTTGTTCTGGGAAATCAGGCCGTATTGTTAAAGGGTATTAATGATGATGTGCATATTATGAAAAAATTAAATCAGGAGTTGTTAAAAATCAGAATAAGACCTTATTACATTTTCCATCCCAAAGAAGTTGTAGGAACAGCTCACTTTAAAGTAAAGGTTCAAAAGGGAATGGAGATTATGGAAAAATTACGAGGCTATACTTCTGGTCTGGCTATTCCGACCTATATCATTAATGCTCCCAATGGAAAAGGAAAAACACCCATTTTGCCTAATTATATTTTATCCTGGGAAGAAAATAAAATTGAACTTCGCAATTGGGAAGGAGAAGTCTTTTATTATCCTAATTAATTAATTTATTGGAATTGAAATATTTCATAAAACTATAGTTAATTCCTGCAGAAATAATATCAGCCATTTTCATGACAAGAGATAAGCGGGTATTTTGTAAAACCAACATATCCATAAAACCACTGAAATTAACAATTCCCGTAATAAATAAATCTCCAACAGGGGGTAAATCTTTCCTTACTCCTGCCCCCGGCTTTAAGGCCCCTTCTCCTATCGTTATATACCCTACATGTTCCATTTTTCCTAAACAGGCATCAATAGCAATTATTAAAGGATCCAGATGGTTTTTGCTGATCATATCCAGGGTTTCCTGAAGATTTTTGGCATGAACCGGTTCATCCAGGCTTCCATAAACAAAGACATTGGGATAAGATATATTTTTCAGTTTATAGCCAATCAAAGGGCCTAAGCTATCTCCTGTTGCCCTGTCGGTTCCAATACACAAAATAATGGTTTCTTTCCGGTAAGGAATTTTTTTAGAGAAATATTCCAGAAAGCAATTGCTAAATTCTTTCAGACACAGATTGCTTTTCGTATCAATATAAGTTGGCGATTCTATTTTTTTATGAGCAAACACTACGTTAATACCACCTTTAGGAATAGTTATTTTTAGTATTCCTATTTTTTTTGTAATTATTTCTAAAGGGTAGTGGAATTTTTTGGTGAAAAACCATGATAAAAAATAAGAATCCCTCGACACATATTACCAAAAAAAGTAAAAAGTATGTGGTATTATATTTTCAAACAGGTAATATATGCACGAGGGGGATGAAATATGAGTGAATTTCTTAATGACTCTTTTGATTCCGGTGATGAATTAAAAGAGGATATAACAGATACCTCTCCTTTTCTTGAAAATGCAAAATTAATTGGTGAAAGTCCGACAGGGTTAAAAATTTATTTAGAGGATTACGTTTACACTTACCTGTACAAATATGCTAAGTTTTACCGGGGAGAGGAAAGGGCAGCGGCTTTGATAGGGACTTTTATGGAAGATTCGGGACAAATGTGTGCAGTAATAAGCGGAGCAGTACAAATACCGCCAGAGACAAAAGGAGAAACGGGAGAGCTTTTTCTAGAAACGCATCTTGAAGAAATTCAAAAGCAAATGGAAAAGTACTTCCCGGACAAAGAACTGATGGGTTGGATGCATACCCAGCCAGGATACGGTATTTTTTTGACGACGCAGGATTTGCTTATTCAAAAGAAATATTTTAAAGAAGCTTTTCAAACCCTTATGATTATAGACCCCATCGAAGACATGGATGCTTTTTTTGCATGGGAAGGAGAAGAATTAAGATCTGTAAAGGGATATTATCTTTATTATCATAAAAATGAACAGATGCAAAATTATATGATTGCCAACAAAATAGGACTTTCCAGTGAAGAGTTAAATGACCGGGAAGATGTCGTCATGCACTTTAGAAAAAAAGACAGGATGAGAAGACAGGAAATACAAAACAAGAAAATTATGCGGATGGTGACGACTTTAAGCTGTGTATTATTTTTAATGTGTGCTACAATGGCTGTCAATTTAATACAATATAAAGAGCGTTTAGCCAGGTTAGAAACAGAATTAGACCATATAGGCAGTAATTATTCAGATATCCTTAAGCGTTTAGATAAAGAAAATCTTCAAGTTGTTTTTGCAGAAGAAAACATTGAAGATATTATAACTGAAACGGAAGAATATGCGGTTATCAGTGCAGAAGCCACAGAAATAGATAAAGGCAATGAGGACAATAATAAAAATGAAGAAAATACAGCTAATGCAGATCATGAAAATAGAGAAGCTAATAATGAAACAAAAGAAGAAACAGCAGAGCCTGAAGCCGTTGATTACTATACAGTCCAAAAAGGAGACAACCTCATCAAGATATGTTATCAACATTATAAGACAACCAATATGTTAGGAAAGATTGTTGAAATGAATAATCTTGAAAGTCCTAATAAAATTTATGAGGGGCAAGTTTTAAAACTCCCTCGTTTACAATAAAGAGCAGCCCGCAGAGGCTGCTTTTTACTGCATTTTTTCCATTTCCATAAGAAGATTTTTAAATAAATCCAGGGCTTTTTTAACAGGTTCCGGGCTGGTCATATCCACGCCAGCTTTTTTCAGGATATTAATAGGATAATCAGAACTTCCGCTTTTTAAAAATGTTATATAGTTTTCTAAAGCATTTTCTTCATTGTTTAAGATTTTATTTGACAAGGCAATGGCAGCAGAATAGCCTGTAGCATATTTATACACATAAAAGGCATTATAAAAATGAGGAATTCTTGCCCATTCATAATTAATTTCAGGATCAACAACAATGTCTGGTCCATAATATTTTATATTTAAGTCCCTATAGATAAAACAAAGACTGTCGGAGGTTAAAGCTTCTCCTTTTTCTACCATTTCATGGGTGATTTTTTCAAACTCTGCAAACATCGTTTGACGGAAAAGGGTTCCTCTAAACTGCTCCATAAAATGATTGATTAAATAAGCTCTTTTTTTCTGATCATTTGTCGTGTTTAGCAGATGTTGCATCAACAAAGATTCATTGACCGTAGAAGCAACTTCTGCTAAAAAGATGGGATACTGGGCATAAACATAAGCTTGGGTGTTATCAGAATAATAGGAATGAATAGCATGCCCCATTTCATGAGCTAAGGTAAAGACGCTATTTATGTTATCCTGATAATTTAAAAGAATATACGGATGGGTTCCGTAAGCACCCCAGGAATAGGCACCACTTCGCTTACCTTCATTTTCGTATACATCAATCCATCTCTCGTTAAAAGCCTTATCCACGATTGAAATATATTCTTTTCCGAGGACCTTTAAGCCTTCTTTAACGATATCCTTTGCCTCTTCATAAGAAACTTTTATATCCATATTTTTGATGATTGGAACATATAAGTCATACATATGCAACTGGTCAAGACCGAGCATTCTTTTTCTGAGGGCAACGTACTGGTGCATGCAGGGCAGATATTCATGTACCGTTTGAATTAGATTATCATAAACTTCCACAGGAATATTATCTGTAAAGAGTGCACTTTCTAAAGAGGAAGAAAATTTTCTTGCAGAAGCAAAGAAGACATCTTTTTTCACACTTCCATTATAAATGGCTGCAAGGGTATTTTTTTGTTTAATATAACTGGAATATAAAGACTTAAATGCTGCCTTGCGGATTTCTCTGTTGGGGTTTTCCAATAATTGAATATATCTTCCTTTGGTCACTTCAATTTCTTCGTTGCTTTCACCTTTAATAGAAGGAAAACGGATATCGGCATCATTGAGCATTGTAAATACAGATTGAGGGATATTTCCTATTTCTGAGGCTTTTGCCAGGAGCAATTCTTCTTTTTTTGAAAGAATATGTTCTTTTTGTCGTAATAAATCATTCAAAAAGTGAGTATATAGTTTTAAATCCTCATTTTCTTTTAAATAATTTTTTAAAGATTCTTCAGGACTTGCTAAAATTTCTGGAACAATAAAAGCGGAAACTGAAGAAAAGTTTACGGACAGGGCTTTGGCTTTATCCGCCAGGGCCTGATAAGTATTGTTGGAAGTATCTTCGTGAAGCTTCATGTGAGTATACACATAGATTTTTTCAACCATTTGAGAAAGCTGATCATATAAGGACAAACAAGCATACAAATTTTCTGAAGAAAGTGTAAGCTGGTCCTGAAATTCTGATAATTGACTCATGGAAGCCGTAAGCTTTTCCATGTCTTTTTTACAAGCTTCATCGTCAGGATATAAGTCTTCAAGTTTCCAGGTATATTGTGGATTAATTTCACTTCTTTTAGGCAGAGCATTTCGTCTATTTTTTCCCATATAAAAACTCCTTTTTATTTTTTATTATACCCTTTCTATAAGAGAAGATAAACAAATGAAATAATTTTGTCAATTTTACCAAGAAAAATAAAAAAACAGTTGACGAGAGATGAAAGAAATGATATTATTAATTTTGTGGATAAGGGTGTGGATAATGTGTGTATAACATGTGCATAACTTTTGTTGTCCACAGGGTGTTAAAAGATTATTTTAGAATCTTTTATAATCGCGTAAAAGCGACATTATGTCGCTTTATAATAAAATATTAAATAAACCTCGTAAAGATAAGAAATCCCCGTTTCTTATCAGCAACCACCGGAACCCCAACCGGTGCTTTTTTTTATAAAAATATAAAGAATCTAAAAACGTATATTTCTCATCCTAATGTTAAGAATAAAAGTAAGCAGAAATCATTAGGGTGGTGAAATAATGACGGTTTTAGAAACGATAGAAAAATATATATCTGATTTTTCATCCCTGGAGAACGCAGAAGAAAGATATTGCATTTCTTTATTATATGATTATTGCAAATATAAAGAACCTCAACTGGAAATTGAAGAATTGGATGAACAGTTCTTTGATAAATTTTTTCTCTACTGGCTCCCTGGAAGAAATAAAATGCTTACTGGGGACAGGCTTTATTATCTTTTTCCTACTATTAAAAAATATTATAAGTATCTAAGAAAAAATTATAAAATTAAAGAATTAAATTTAATTAAATCCTTAGATAGATTTGTAGAAGAATTTGTACGGATTATTAATTTATCAAGAGCTTTTTCCAGATTTCTGGGCAATCCTGTAATCAGCATCGATCCTTTGGTAGTCGATTTAAGGTGTTATAAGGAAAATAAGTTAAGAAAGAGTTTAAAAGAAAGAAATGGGGTTTATGAGCAAGGCTATTTTGAAGTGGTAGATATTTCTCCGGATTGTTCTATAACCATAAAGAAAAAACCTAAAGGCAGATATGCCAAGCTGCTTTTAGATGATGACCTGGTTTTTTATCTTAAAAAGGGGGATATTCTTCAGTTAAAAATAACCAGAAGATTTTTTTTTACTTATTGGGAGATAGAAGAAATAAAAAGCTGTTACTTAAAAGAAGCTAAAAAGTATCTTTTGGGATAAGGTGAGAAAAACTATTTCCTTTACTTTTATAAAAAAATGTAAGATAATAAACTGGGAGTGGTTTACGACAAAATAGGGGGGTGTTTATTTGTTGACTAAAAAATGGTTTAAGACTGTTGCAATGATTATGCTATTGTGTCTTATATGTATTGCTTGTTCCAATGATAAAAATAAAAGTTCAGATAGAGAAGAAGAACCCGTTGTGGTTATTTTAGACGAGTCTTCAAAAAAAGAAGAAAAAGTCAAAAAAGAGACCAGTAAAGATAGTAATACAACTTATAAATATACGGATTATAAGGTTAATTTAAAAATAGATCCTGAAAAAAGAACTTTTGAAGGGATAGAAAAAGTTAATTTTACTAACAAAACCGAAGATTATTTTGAAACCATTTTATTTAATCTTTATCTTAATGCTTATCAGAGTAACAGCCAGGTAAAGCCTTATACCTTAGAATCTGAAGACAAGATATACAGGGATGGTTTTGATGAAGGTTATATTGAAATAGAATCTGTTTTAATTAACAATACAGAAGCTGCTTTTAATCAAAGTGAGACTTTTCTTGAACTGCTTTTGCAAGAACCGGTCAGTCCGGAGGAAGAAATAGAAATAACGATACAATTTAAAGGTAAGGTTCCAAAAGCTTCTCACGAGATAGGTGCTAATGATAAGGTTATGTGGATGGGAAATTTCCTTCCCGTATTAGCAGTTTATGATGAAGATGGCTGGAGCCGTTATTCTTATTATCCTATAGGTGATTCGTTTTATACAAGGATATCTAATTATTCAGTAACGGTTACAACTCCTAAAGATTATACGGTTGTAGGAACTGGTGAGGAAACAGAACAGGAAAATGAAAAAGAAAAAGTTACTACGATAGAAGCAAAAATGGTCCGGGATTTTGCCCTTGCTGTAAGCAATCAGTTTAATGTTGAAACCCGGGAAGTTCAGGATGGTATAAATATAAATTTATACTATACCAGTAAGATGGGTGTAGATGGAGAAAATGTATTAGAAACAGCAGAAAAAACCTTAAAGTTATATGGTGAGATTTTAGGTTCCTATCCATATACGGAGCTTGATATTATTGAAGGAACCTTGTATAATTCTTCAGGTGCAGAGTATTCGGCCTTAGTAGTTGCAGATTACAAGGTATTGAGAGGTATTTCCAGTCAGGAAATCATTGCTCATTTAGTTGGGCATCAGTGGTTTTATGGTGTTGTAGGAAGCAATCCTGTAAAAGAACCGTGGTTAGATGAAGCCATTGTAACGTATCTTACAAATTATATTTTTTATTCTGATGAAGAAATAGAAAGACTCATGCAAAATAAGCGCAGAGAAATTAATAAAAACATCGGTGTGCTGAGAGTAACCCGCTTGAATAGTGAATTAAGAGATTTTTCGACTTGGGAGTCTTATTATAATATTCATTATTATAGGGGCGAAATTATGCTTCATGCATTGCGCAAGAGGATGGGCGATGAAAAATTCAGGGAATTTCTTAAAAAATATTATGAAAGATATGCCTACAAAATAGCTAATAAAGAAGCTTTTATGGAAGTAGCAGAAGAAGTTTATGATTCTTCTCTAAAGATGTTCTTTTATCAATGGATGGATGCAGAAAAGTTACCTAAGTTCTAATCCTTGTTTGCAGGGGGTGGGAGAATGAAAGCAGCTATTATTTATGGTGGGATGAAAGGAAAAGATGGTTTATTAAATTCTATAGTGAGTATTATTTCAGAAACTTTAAAAGAACTGCATGTTGAGGTAGAAGAAATTATATTAGACAATTATCATATTGATTATTATTATGGAAAAAGTAATAAAGACATTCAGCAAATTGCCAACAAAATTAATGATTCTGCTGGGGTTATTTTTGTTTCCAATACCATATTAGCTGCTCCTTCGGGAATTATTAAGGTCTTTTTAGAAAATTTAGGTCACTTGTCTTATAAAAATATGATAGAAGGTAAATATGGATTTTCAGTTTGTTTTACAGATAGTTTAGGAGAAAGAGAAAGTGCAGAATATATTTTAAAGGCATGGGAAATGTTAGGTGGCATAGAAGGCGGAAAAATTGCTTTATGGGTTAAAGATATGGAAGGCTTAAAAAACTTGAGAGAAAGTATTGAAAAAAGAGTTGAAGCCTTTTATAAGATATTCAGGCAACCTGGTCAAAAAATTCCCAATAGTTATAACCAGTCTGTGACCATGACAGTTAATGAGAAAAAGATATCTGGCTGGACTGTGCCAAAAATTGATCTGGATGAAATAAACAAGCAGAATAATCAGGAAGAAACGGTTCAGGTAAAGAACAGTTCCTTTGAAGATTTTTCAAAAGTGCAAGAAAAAGATATTAAAGAATTAACGGATTTTTTCAAACAACAGATGTTTTCTGCCGGAAATGAATTAGCTATAAATGCTTATGGAACCTATGCAAAGCCTTCAGCTATGCCAGTTGTTGAACATAGAAAAACTTGTAAGCAAATGACTAAAAATCTTCCCCATTACTTTCAACCCCATTTAGCTGCAGATTTTGTTGGCAGCTTTCAGTTTAATATTACGGGTAAAGAAAGTTTTGATGGTTATATCGTGATTGATAAAGGAGAATGTTCTTATTTTGATGGTATTAAGGAAGATGCAGATATTACCATGATTATGGAAGAAGATATTTGGGTTGATATTTTAAGGGGAAAAATTTCTGCACAAAAAGCTTTTATGACTGGACAGTTAAAAGTCAGAGGTAATTTTGTATTATTAAATAGATTGGATCAATTATTTAAAAAAATGTCTTAAAAAAGACCGGAACTTGTATATTGAAGATACAAGTTCCGGTTTATTTTATACAATATCCTTTTTACTTCATAAATATTTGAACGTACACATAACCATATCTTTCATCTTCTGCAATACCAATCCCTATTTTTTCATAGTTTTTACTTAAGATATTTGCTTTATTGCCTGGATTGTTCATAAAAGAATCATGGGCATTTTTGACCGAATTGTTTCCTGCAATGTTTTCTCCAGCGATTTTATAAGAAATTCCAAATTGTTTCATCATCTCAAAGGGAGAACCATAAGTCGGGGAAACATGACCAAAGTATTTATTTTCTGCCATATCTTTTGCTTTGATTGAAGCAATTTTAGAAAGGGTATCATCGAGAATATAAGGACTAAGACCCACTTTTTTTCTTTCATTATTGATATATTCTAACATAATTTTTTCTTTTTCCTGGATACTGACTGTATCATTGGAACTGGTTGTTACAATCTGATTATTTTCTATATTATTTAAGACATTTTCATTGTAGCTATAAGGTTTTGTATATTTGCTGCTAATAACGCCTACAGAATCATCGGGTAAGTGTACCACATACCAGTCATTTAATTTGCCCAAAACATTTACGATTTGTCCTTTTCTTAAACGGGATATAACAGGATAAGAAGTATCCGGTCCTGTCCGTACGTTAAGCAAAAAGGCAGTAATTTCTGCCTGCTTGACTGTGGCTTGGGCAAAAGTACTGTGTTTTTTTATATCAGCAAAAACGGATGAAAGAGAAATCATATACAGGATGATGACAAGAAAAACAGGAAAGAGTAAACGGAACGCTTTTTTCATTTAATCACATCCTCTGCTCATTAATTTATTATTATCATTATTTGTTATTCTAAATCATTTTATGCTAGAAAATGAAATTTAAGAGGGCTTATGATAGAAATAATAAAAAACGGTTATGAAAAAGGTTGTCATTAAAAATGAATTTAAGAATAAATATATAAAGAGAAACTAAGGAGAGATGTTAGGGGGAAATAGTATGTATTATAATCAAAGCTTTTATCAGGCAGATTACCGGATGCCTTCGAATAGCATGAATTTTCAAGCTTTGAAAGATTTCCAGACCCATATTCCTCAATCATACCGGCCGGCAAGATTGAGAATCGATGATAAAATTTCTGAGCTTATTGAAGAAGCAGCTAAAATGGAAAGAGAACTTTTTTCATATGATAAAAAAATTATGGATTTATTAGAAAATGAAGCTGATCAAAAAAAGATACTCCGGATTTCGATTAATCAAAGAAAGCATGAAAAAATGTTTGGGGAAATATATCAGGGCATAACAGGAAGAAAGCTATTATTGGATTTAAAGGATTTTGACATAAAAGAGGAAGATATAAGAAAAATAATCGATTACAGGATTTTTAAAGGCTTTGATGCTATTGACTTTTATCGTAAGATTTATTTTTTACTGATGCCTCTTGAATGGAAACAAAT
>JAAYML010000041.1 GCA_012521395.1 Candidatus Epulonipiscium sp.
CATCAGCGGATAACTTATAAACTGTCCCGGTAGAAGCATTAAACACCTTGTAAGACACAAAGCCCCATACTTCGCTGATCTCCAATACCTGCACACGCTCATTTTTAGTTTTATCAAAAACGTAATCTCCAACTCTATGCATTATACCCTCCAACTATTTTACATTTGATGCTGACGGTTTATTGTCATTGCGGGCATCTATCAAAACAATCTCTTCGCAGTTTTGTAAGATTAATTCATTAAGTATCCCATTCACTTTGTTCAATTCTTCTTCGCTGAAATACATAATTACTTTAATGGCTTTATCAGTGTTATTTGCTTGTTTATATATTTCAACTTGTTTGGCAAGATTCTGCTTTAACTTTGAATTTGAAGCAAGCTTAAACTCAACTAAGGCAGAATTTTTTGAGCCAAACGATACTTTATAATCAACTGGCCCACGTCCATTATTAACTTCACGATTTACGTCCATTTCGCTAGCATACCATACAAGTCTATACATTATTTGCAAGTCGCTTTCACGCTTAATTGGTTTTCCATTAAGATAAAATATCCTATATCCGTCTTGGTCTTCAATTACGGTTTTAAGATACTCAACTCGCTTTCGTGCTTCTTCTAATGAGTCTGGAACAGTTTTGTAGAAAGCTGTATTATCACTTAGAAGCGACACAAGTTCTTGTAGTTGAATATTGAATATCTGCTTTACTTCCTGCACCATCTGTTTGCTAATAGACGTTGCTTCCTGCTCATTATCCTCTTTGTACTTTAAATAATAATCAATCAATTCAGGATGTCTCCGAATAAGCTCTACCGCAGCATGTTCCTTTTCAGTTTTGGACATTTCCTTCTTCTTTTTAGAAAGGACTGATTGAAAATAGTTATTCAGTTCAAAGCGCAATGCTGCATCTCCAATAGATGGAGCGATCATTTCCAAATTTCGTATCATATCACTTCTGTTGATGAACGTGTCATCCCTAGTCAGAAGGGATTTTGGTGTAAGAAGAACATAATCATCATTGAAACATGGCAACGTGTATGCCTTTGAACTCCAACTCATAGTAGTGTAGTTAAACTCTACTTTGGGGACTGTAAAGTTCTTGCATTGTTCCGGTTCTAAATATATCTTTGCAAAATTTTCTGTGTATTCAAGCAGAAACTTCTTGGCAAAGTTAGTGGTAAAGTCGCTTATTTTATCCCGGCCTACATTAGGGCTAATTAGGCATAGTTTTTCCATATGAGGACTTTTAGGTATTGTTTCTTTGCCAAAATCTTTAAAAATAGAATTGAGGCCTAAATGGAGGTCTCTGGCAAAGTCTGGACCTAATCCGCGACCAGCGTTACCGTCAAGGCTAAACCCGAGCCAAGTTTGTTTTACTTCGGGAAAAAGATACCACGAGTTCATCATACCTTCAGATAAACTGGGATGCAGTGAAGCTTGTTCTTGCAAAAATAAAAGATACTTGATAATTTCCTCATGTATTTTCTGAAATTGTTCGTCACTACTGTTAAACAG
>JAAYML010000042.1 GCA_012521395.1 Candidatus Epulonipiscium sp.
GGACCGGTTTAATTGAAAGCAGTTATAATCAGGCAAAAGTGAACATCATACAAACAGAAAAGAATTATCCTGTATTTATTCATACACCAGTCTTAAAAGGAAGCTTTTTAACCGGGCGTTCAGATGAGGACTATGAGATTGTATTGGAAGAAGAGGTTGCTTACCAGTTGTTTAAGTCTACAGATGTTATTGGATTAACGGTAAATTATCTGGGGCAGAATTTTAAAATTGTAGGGATTACTGAGAACCGACCCCCTTTTCTTAATCATTTAAGCCACAGAGAAAATCTGGGAAATGTTTATATAGGGACTAAAGAAGTTCAAAATGGAAGCAGAAAAAAAACAGAAAGCATACAAATTGCTTTTAAAAAAGAAAATGAAGAATTGGCTCTGGAAGAATTCGCTTCAATGACTCCGGACCAGTTGGGAATGCAATATATGATAAAAGCCTATGAAATCAAAAAGCAGATTGAAATAAAAAACTGGATTTTTCTTTTACTTTTTTCAATCATGGCCTTTTATTATTTAGCGCTTGCCATTATAAAGTTTGTAAAAAAAAATTATGGACAGGATAAAAGAAAGGTATCAGGAAGCTTATTTAGGAGAACTGATTTATAAAAGTTATAAAGAAATTCTTTTAACTTTTATGGCTCTGGCTGTTTATTTACTGGCTATTTTCGGTTTATTAAAAATTTTTCCCTATACTTATGAATTACTGACCACAAATGTCATTAAAATTTGGGGGCAGGAATTTAAAGAAGCCTTATTTAATGTAGGAGCAGGTTCCGGCGTATTAAGCCTGTTTAGTATCAGTATCTTAATCTTAGATATCTTTTATATATTTTTATTCTGCCTTTGGTTTAATGCTGTTAAAAAATTCAGGGATTAATGATAAAAAACAGTTTGTATAATTAAAAGCCATTCATAGTTATTTGAAAATATTGACGAGGTATTATTTTTTTTATATACTATAGAAAATCTTTTATTGAATTAATAATCCTGAAGAGATTAAGGAGCAGATGTTATGGTTGATGTTAAAGGCAAATGGGCACTTATTACAGGTGCCAGCAGAGGAATTGGTTATCAGATAGCTATTTTTATGGCAAAACAGGGCTGCAATTTGATATTGCACAGCCGTAATCTGCAGAATACCAAAAAAGTTGAGGAAGAAGTAAAAGCTTTAGGTGTTGAAGCTTATAGTGTTCAGGCCGAGCTTTCTGAAATTGAAGAAGTTTATGTCATGCTTAATGAAATTGATAAAAAAGGAATGCCCGTGGATATTGTGTTTAATAATGCAGCAGTACAAGTGGCTTATAGGGCAGATTTCTGGAAAACACCCCTTGAAGATTTTGATTTAAGCTTTAAGATTAATTTAATACCTGCAGTTGTGATTTGCTATCACTTTATCCCTAAGATGATAGAAAGAGGCTTTGGCAGGGTTATTAATGTGACCAGTGGTATAAAAAATGAACCAGAACAGGCAGGATATTCTGCAAGTAAAGCAGCATTAGATAAGTTTACCATTGATTTGGGCTCAAAATTAGAAGGAACAGATGTAATGATTAATTTAACCGATCCTGGCTGGTGCAGAACCGATTTAGGCGGTCCTAAAGCACCAAATCCTGTTGAGAGTGTTATTCCAGGAATTGTTGTTGCGGCTTTTTTAGATGATAAAAAATCTGGCAGATTATTTGCAGCCCAGGATTTTAAAGGGATGTCTTTAGAAGAGGCAGTGAAAAAAGCTCAGACCATTGACAGCAATTATTAATAAAAAGGTATCACCAGTCTGTTCAAGGCAGACAGTGATACCTTTTTCTAACAGATTATTTCATTAAGTTTTCTTCGATATAATGAATCATTTCAGCCCTGTCTTTGATACTGTCAATAATTTTTTCTTTTAATTTGGGACTGTGATCTTTGGACAATTCTTTAATGGCATTGATTTGTTTATCTTTTGCATCCTCTACAATTTCTTCATATGAACGGGAGTCGCTCATTAAAAAGCCCCCTTTCAGATAAAAATGCTTACAGTTATTATTATTTCCATTCGAGAGATTAATATTGCCAGGCATTAAATTTATAAATAATAAGAATTTTTAATTACAATGCAAAAAGAATGCAGTGGTGGACGCATTTTTTAAGTAAATTCAATAAAAGCCGCTTCAAATATTTCGATATATGAAGCGGCTTTTATAGTTTGTCAGATTTTTATCAAACGAAGATTTGTTAAGTTATTATCATAATATAGTCGTTAATTTACTAAAGTAGCCTGAAAATTTGTTCAGTTGTATTAATCATATTTTCTGTAGCTGTTTCTTTATTCATGGCTTCTTCTAAAGTAACTACAGAGTTTAAGATACAGAAGTATGCATCAATGCCTTCTTCATTGCACTTTTTAGCGCCAGGGCTGATGCTTCCAGCCAGGGCAATAACTTTTGCTCCATATTTTTTAGCCAGTTTTGCAACGCCTACAGGTGCTTTGCCCATAGCGGTCTGATGGTCCAGACGACCTTCACCAGTGATGACGTAATCGGCATCTTTTATTTCTTCTTCCAATTTTATAGCTTTTAATATAAGTTCGATTCCAGATTCCAATTCACCCTTTAAATAGCTTAAGAAAGCAAAGCCTAAGCCTCCGGCAGCTCCAGCACCAGGCGTGTTGGCATAGTCTGTTCCGTTAAATTCTTTTGTCCTTTGTGCATAATTTTTCATACCTTCGTCCAGCAAGTCTTTGATATCGTCGGTTACACCTTTTTGCGGACCATAAATGTATGTAGCGCCAGAAGGACCGTAAAGGGGATTGGTGACGTCACAGGCAATTTTAAAATGGCATTCATCCAGTTCTTTTAATTTGTTTAGATCGGAGATACTTTTTATTTTGCCCAAAGCCTGACCACCTTGACCTACAGGATTTTGCTTTTCATCAAAAAATTCAAAGCCCAGAGCCTGAAGCATACCAATTCCTCCGTCATTGGTAGCGCTTCCGCCAATGCCAATGATGAAATGACGGCAGCCTTTTTGGATGGCGTCCTTAATCATTTCACCAACACCGTACGTGGTGGCGTGCATGGGATCTTTTTTCTCAAGTAAAGTGATGCCAGCCGCAGAAGCCATTTCCATGATGGCGGTATTGCTGTCTTTTTGATAGCCGTAATAGGCAGTGACTTTTTGACCCGATGGTCCTGTTACATCAACATAGATTTTTTCGCAACCTAAGCCTTCAATAAAAGCATCGGTTGTGCCTTCACCACCGTCAGCTAAGGGTTTTACAACAACCTGTGCATTTTCTTTTGCGCGCAAGATGCCTTCTTTGATGGCATTTCCTGCTTCAATAGAAGATAAACTTCCTTTAAATGAATCAATGGCTACAACAACTTTCATATTTTTCCTCCTTTATTACCATTCTGCGATAGAGCCATCTTGATGTCTCCATATGGGATTTTTCCATGAATGGGGATTTTGATTTTCTTCTATGATTAATTCTTTATTCATGATGACGCCCAGACCTGCTTTTTTAGGTAAATCAATATACCCTTCTTTAAAAACAAAGTCTTCCGGGTTTAAAACATAATCAAGTACGCTGCGGTCTTTATTGTAGTGAATGCCAATACTTTGTTCCTGGATAACGGCATTATGGCAAGTGGCATCCACTTGAAGACAAGACGTTAAGGCAATAGGTCCTAATGGACAGTGGGGTGCTAAAGCAATATCATAGGCTTCAGCCATGGAGGCGATTTTTTTCACTTCTGTTATGCCTCCGGCATGGGATAAATCTGGCTGGATAATGTCTACACAGCCTAATTGAAAGAGACGCTTAAAATCCCAGCGGGAAAATAAACGTTCTCCTGTTGCAATAGGAATATTGCTGGCTTTTGCAACTTCTGAAAATGCTTCCATGTTTTCAGAAAGTACGGGTTCTTCTATAAACATTGGATCAAATTCTTCGAGCTTTTTGGCAAGGATTTTTGCCATGGGTTTATGAACTCTTCCATGAAAATCAATGGCGATCCCAAAATATTTACCTGTAGCTTCTCTAATAGAAGCCACTCTTTCCAGTACTGCATCTATTTTATCATAAGTATCAATGTATTGTAATTCTTCGGTTGCATTCATTTTTATAGCAGTAAAGCCTTGCTCTTGTTTTTCTTTTGCAGCTTTTGCCACATCACTGGGCCGGTCTCCACCAATCCAGGAATAAACTCTCATTTTATCCCTGCAAGGTCCGCCCATCAATTCATAGACAGGGGCATTATAATATTTGCCTTTAATATCCCATAAAGCCTGATCAATGCCTGCTATGGCACTCATCAGGATAGGGCCACCCCTATAAAAAGCAGCCCGGTATAAGCTGTTCCAAATATCTTCAATTTTCATGGGATCCTGACCAATCAGATAGCTTTTCATTTCTTCTATACAGGCTTTAACCGTATAAGCCTTGCCCTCGATGATTGGTTCTCCCCAACCGCTTATGCCTTCATCGGTTTCAATTTCGATAAAATGCCAACGGGGTCTGACCAGATAAGAATTAATATTCGTTATTTTCATAACCCATCCTCCGTCTTATGAAAGTTTTTGAATGTTTTCCCGGATTAACTGGGAGGCTTTTTCCCATTCTTCTTTTTCGATAAATTCTTTTGGAATTAAGCTGCCTCCAATACCAACGCCAATAAAACCTTGTTTTAGGTAATCCGAAGCATTTTCTAGTTTAACTCCTCCTACGGCTACATAGTTTGTGTTATCAAAAGGTCCCAGAAGACTTTTTATATAATTTTGGGGCATATCACAAGCCGGGAATAGTTTAAAAGTCTTATAGCCATAATTAAGACAAACAGAGACATCCGTAGGGGTTAATACGCCAGGAAGCAATTTTATTTGATTGGCAGCACAAAATTCTAAAGTTTCTATTACCACTGAAGGTGTCAGGAAGAACTGGGCACCTGCATTTTTAGCTCTGAGGCAGAGTTCTTTATTGATGACAGTTCCCGCACCTATTAAGGCCCGATCTCCAAACTTATCGGTAAGTATTTGAATTTGTTTTTCTGCATGAGGAGAATTCATGGCCACTTCAAAAAGGCGAATTCCGCCATTAAAAGCAGCAGTGACGTAATCAATAGTTTTTTCTAAAGGAATATTTCTCAGTATGGCACAAATTTTATGCTTTTGAAATAGATCTTTCATAGGGACATCCTTTCTTTAATATTAACGGTCGATTTCTTTTTTATGATTTAATAAGGCTTCTAACTTTTCTTTTGTTGGGAGTCCTTCGACATCTCCATGGGTTTCAGTGGCAAGGGCTCCCGCAATGGCTGCCATTTGTCCACATAAAAGAATATCTTTTTCTTCTAAAATGCCTGAAAGAAAAGCGGCATTAAATGCATCTCCGGCCCCTATCGGGTCAACAGGACTACAAGGGTAGGGAGGAATAAATCCTGTTTTGTTTTTTGTAGCAACCCAGGCACCTTTAGCCCCATTTTTAATGGCTACATACTGAATATTGTCTTTTGACAAAAGAATATCAAGGATTTCATCTTCCTTATTTGTTTCAAAAAGCGTTTCGGCTTCATCTAAACCTAAAAGAATGATATTGGATTGAAATAAAATATCCTTAATTAAAGGTCTGTAGTCCTTATTTTTCCACAGCTTTTTTCTGATATTTGGATCAAAGCTGATAAGGAGTTTGTGTTTCTTTGCATAAGCCATGGCTGTATAAAGAGCTTCTTTGCAGGAAGAACTGAGTATGGGAGTAATACCTGTTAAATGTAATATTTTAGCCCTGGCAATATATACTTCATCAATATCCTGGGGAGAGAGAAAACTGGCTGCCGAATTTTCCCTATAATAAAATACTCTTGTTTCTGAAGAACTGGTTTCTTTAAACATAATGCCAGTCGGATGCTCCGAATCAAATTTTACTTTATCGCATAAAACTCCTTCGCCCCGTATAAAATTTAAAATATAGTGGCCAAATTCGTCATTGCCTAAAGCACTAATAAAACCAGCACTGTGTCCTAATTTGGTAATTCCTATGGCCACATTGCTTTCGGCACCGGCAATATGAATTTTATAGTCAGAGATGTAGCGGAGGGGTCCGGAAGTTTGTGGAGAAAAGGACGCCATAGTTTCTCCCAGAGTAATCAATTCCGGCATGGATATTTCCCTTCTTTCTGGTAAAAGTTTGTTCATTATTTTTCAATGATTTTTTTAATTAATTCTGGTTCAATTTTAAACTTCCTGTCCATTGTAAGAAGACCATTCTTTTCCTGGTAGACGTCAGTCAACTGTGTGTAACAATAACCTCTAATATATGGAATTTTACGAAAGCCTAAGGTAATGTTACGAAATCTTTCGAGGAACTCTTCTTTGGATTTTACTTTTCCAAAGTATCCCCAACTTTGATCGGCTTCATCCTGAAAAGCAATTCCACCGTATTCAGTGATAAGAAGAGGTTTATTTTGATATTTGTGTCCTAACGCCAAAGAAGGTCTGTATTGGGAATGGTGCGTCATAAGTTTTTCTTTGGACTCGTAGTTTTCGCTTAAGTTTTCGCTATATGCCGTATAATCATGTAAGCCGTAAATATCTGTTTGATTAACGATTTCCCAGCCGTCGTTATTACTGATTAAGCGGGTCTGGTCTAAAGCCTTAATTTGATAATACAAACTGGCAGCAAAAGCTTGCTGGCTTTTATCATAATAGATGTTTCTTACACCCCATGATTCATTCAGGGGAACCCAGGTGATAATAGAGGGATGGTTATAATCCCGGCGGATAAATTCATGCATATCCCGGGAGAGATTTTTTATGGATTTATCATTGTAATCATAAGCAGAGGGCAACTCTCCCCAAACTAAAAAGCCTAAGATATCTGCCCAGTAATAGTATCTGGGATCTTCTATTTTTTGATGTTTTCGTGCCCCATTAAACCCCATCATTTTGGCATATTCAATGTCAGCTTTAATTGCTTCGTCTGAAGGAGGGGTCAGATGAGTATCCGGCCAATAACCCTGATCAAGAATGAGTTTTTGATAATAGGGCTGATTATTTAAATAAATTTCATCCCCTTTTAGCTCGATTTTTCTCATGCCAAAGTAGGTCGTTACCTTGTCTGATAATTGGTCATTGGCATAAAGAGAAATCTCTGCTTCGATTAAATGTGGGTTTTCAGGACTCCAATAATGGATGTCTTTGATATATTCTTTTTCCTTGAATGAAATAGCAATTCTGGCAGGATTGCTGTTTAAAGTATAAGATACAATTTGAAAAGGAGTATCTTTTTCATTTGTTGATTTTTCGACAAAGTCATGGTAAAAGTATTTTTTTCTTGGAGGAAGACTGTTTTTATGAGAAAGTGCAATTTTAATTTCGTAATTTTCCAGGATTTCGCCTTCCAAAAAAATTTCGAATATAGCAAGCCTATTATCTAAATCAGGTGTAATTTTTACATAATCCATTCGGGTAGAGCCTGTGTTTTCCAGCCAGACGGATTGCCAGATACCTGAAGAAGGCTGATACCAGCACATTTCATTATATTCTTCCCAATATTGTTTTCCTCTTGGCTGACAGGGATCTTTATGATCTATAACTTTTACCACCAGGTTATTTTCTTCATTTCTTTTTACATGTGGAGTAATATCAAAATGAAAAGGGGTATAACCGCCTTCGTGTTCACCAATAAAAGTCCCGTTAAGCCAGACTTTGGCAAGGTAATCTACAGCTCCAAAGTGCAGGATGATATTAGACTTTTTGAAATCTTCCGGGATTTTAAAAGTTCTTTGATACCAGAGGATAGGATGAAAATTTTTATCTTCAATACCACTGGCCTCGCTTTGATATACAAAAGGAACTTCTATTTTTTGCTTTAAATAAGGCAGATTAAACCATTCTTTAACTTCACCTTCATCATGGTCATCAAAGTCAAAGGACCAATTGCCATTTAGAATCATCCAATTTTGTCGTAAAAAGTCTGGTCTTGGATGGGAAACGCAATGCGTATTCATGTTGCTGCACCTCCTGAAGTTTAAAAATTAAATAATATATTACTATCAGTAACATAGTTTTTATAATGTGTCAAATGAATATTCATGTATATTCTGTGTAAAAAAGAAGAATAATATTAAATAAGTCAAAGGATTTTAGCTTATTAAACCTAATGCTTTGTAATATTATACAAAAAAACATAAAAAAATGTCGAAAAAACCATTGACATTTACAAATATTTTGTTATACTAAGGATACGACTACCTGTAATACAACTAACAACTCTACACTAATATCTTTCAAGTTGTTGTTGTGTCAGGGGGTTAAGGCAAAGAAATTAACAAGAAGAATGGAGGAAAAAAATGAGCAAAATGTTTAAGGCTAAAAAGTTATTAGCAGTACTATTGTCTGTAAGTATTTTTGGTTCAGTACTTGCAGGTTGTGGAGCTTCTAAAGAAGAAAACAAGAGCTCTGGCGATACTCAGACACCTGGAAAAGTAACTGAGCAACCCAAACCCCAGGGTAAAACAAAAGTAACTTTCTGGTCTCCATTTAGTGGCGGTGACGGAGACATTATGAAAGAATTAGTAGCAGAATTTAATGCTCAAAGTGAAACCACTGAAGTAGAATTTTTAATTTTTAAATCAGAAGAATACTACACAAAATTATTAGCAGCGATGACAACTAATTCAGGACCAACTGTAGCAATTAATCATATCACAAGAATTAAAGAATATGTAGAAGATGGATTATTGCTCCCATTAGACAGCTATGCAGCAGAAGCAGGTCTTAATTGGGGTGATTTTACTGGAAGACTTTAGGAAGCAGCTCAGGTAGATGGTTCTTATTATGCAGTGCCATTGGATACTCACTTATTATTAATGCATTTTAATAAAGACTTATTAGAAGAAATTGGCATGTTAGAAGCAGATGGAACTGTAAAAATTGAAAGAGGAGAGGAAGGCTTCTTTAAATTCTTTGAAGAAGTTAAGAAAAGAGCACCTGAAGGTGTAATGCCTATTTCCGGTACTTCTCAATATGGTTTACCAATGTATTTATGGTACACCCTGTTAACACAATACGGTGGGGACATTTTAGATGAAACAGGAACAAAGGCTACCTTAGATACTCCGGAAAACAAAAAGGCTTTAAGTATTATGATGAGAATGGTTGAAAATGATATTTGGCCAAAGAACCAAAAGAATGGTGCAGAAATCTTTACAGCTCAAAAAGCAGTAGCAACCATTAATGGTGTATGGGCATTACCTATTTTTGAATCTGCAGAAGGTCTGAACTTTATTTCAATTCCTTTCCCACAATTTACAGATACTGATTCTGTATATGCAGATTCACACTCTTTAGTATTCCCTAAAAATGATAATATCAGTGATGAAGAAAGAAAAGCAGCAATGGAATTTGCAGTATGGCTTACAAACAACTCTGCAAAATGGGGTAAAGCCGGACATATTCCAAGTAAGCCATCTGTAGCACAATCTGATGAATATCAAAGTCTTCTTTACAGAAAAGATTATGCACCATCAGCAGAATATGCTAAATTCTATCCACAGTCAACAAGTATTGCAGGTTTCACAGAATTAATTCAAAGAGAGCTTGCTGCGATGATTGCTGGTGAACAAGATGTAGATAAAACAGCAAGTAATCTTCAAACTGAATTCCAAAAATTACTAGACGCTAAGAACAAGTAAAAATAAATAATAATATTAAGTTAATGAAGGTGCCACTTGTTAAGGCACCTTCATTAATAAGCAGTATAAAGTCAGGAGGTTAAATATGAAAGGAGCCACAAACAGTGAGAGGCTTAAAAATATAATAAAAGAAAATATTGCGGCTTGGCTTTTTCTGATTCCTTATTTGGGATTTTTCATATGTTTTTTACTATTTCCTATTTTAAGAGGTATGTATGTTAGTTTATTTGATGCGGCTTTAGGTAGAGAAAGCATTTTTGTCGGGCTTGAAAATTATGTAACCATTTTTAAAGATAAAGCTTTTTGGCAGTCTTTGTTTAATACTTTATTTTTCGTAATTATATCAACCCCTGCGATTGTTCTGGTCGGATTTGTTTTTGCTATTTTTGTTAATTCAAAATTAAAAGGTACAACCTTTCTCAGAGTTTCATATTTTGCATCTTATGTTTTGTCTATGGCAGTTGTAACAGGTTTGTGGATCTTTATTTATCAACCTTATACAGGTTTGCTTTCCGTTATTACTAACGCCCTTGGACTAGGAGAAATATACTGGTTAAACACCAAGTGGCTGGTATGGTTTGCAATTTTGGTTACAACCATATGGTGGACCGTAGGTTTTAATATGGTCTTGTTTTTGGTAGGCTTACAGGATATACCGGACGAAATATATGAAGCAGCAGAAATTGACGGGGCAAATTCAAGACAAATTTTGTTTAGAATAACCATCCCTCTTTTAAGAGATACAACTGTTTTAGTTATTTTATTACAAACCATTTCTTCTTTTAAACTTTTCGGTCAAACTTATTTAATGGCTGGCGGTGGACCTGGTACCCATACCAGAACCCTGGTGCATTATATCTATGAAACTGGTTTTACCAATAGACGCATGGGTCTGGCAGCTGCTATGTCTGTTGCATTTTTCGTGGTTGTGTTACTAGTTTCATTACTACAAAACAAAGTCTTTGCTAAAAAGTAGAAGGAGGATTCAAGTTGTGAGAAAACATAAAAAACTAACTCTTGGCAGAGTTATTTTATATATAGTTGCCTATATCTTTGCATTTTTATGGTTGTTTCCAATTTTTTGGATGCTGGTATCCGCCTTAAAGCCTGTGGGAACACCTGTAAGTATATTGTCAAAGGTATTTACGGGGACCTTTACTTTCAGAAACTTTATTTTGGTGGGTGAAAAAGCCCCTGTTTGGACCTGGTCTTTAAACAGTTTAATAGTATCCTCCGCTGTAACTTTTGGAACGATAGCGTTAACATCGATGGCAGCCTATTCCTTGTCTAAATTAAATTTTAAAGGAAGAGGACTGACACAGTTAATTATTACGGCAGGTATGATGATTCCTATAGAAGCAATTATTATTCCTTTATATCAAACCATGGCAGAATTAAATCTTTTAAATACTTATTCAGGCTTGGTTTTTCCAAGTTTGGCAGCACCCATTGGGGTTTTAATCATGAAACGTTGTTTTGACAGTATTCCGGACGAATTAATTGAAGCATCGGTTTTAGACGGCGCCAATCCATTTCAAAGATGGTGGCAGGTATGTTTACCTTTATCAAAATCTTCGATGGCAGCGGTAGGTATTTTTACTTTTAAAAATGCCTGGAATGATTTCTTATGGCCATTCTTATCCGTTACTTCCGAGAAAATGATGACATTGCCCGTTGGGATTCCACAATTCCAGGGTGCAAACTTATCTGAATTCGTATTACCTATGACGGCAAGTGTTATTGCATCTGTTCCTGCATTAATTGTTTTCTTGATTTTCCAGAAGCAAATTATGCAAGGTATTGCCATGACTGGTATTAAAGGATAGTTTAATTTTTATATGAGGAGCGTTATAACTATGGAAAAGGCATCAATGATCGTTGATAAGTTAAATCATATTTCTTATATTGATGACAGATTATATGGTTCATTTATTGAACATCTTGGAAGAGCCGTATATAACGGCATATATGAACCAGGTCATCCCCTGGCCAATGAGAAAGGTTTCCGTAAGGATGTTATTGAACTGGTTAAGAAGCTAAATATCCCAATTATCAGATATCCTGGTGGTAATTTTGTTTCTGGTTTCAATTGGGAAGATAGTGTTGGACCAAAAGAAAAAAGACCTACTCGTTTGGATTTGGCCTGGTTTACTGTAGAAACCAATGAAGTTGGTTTACAGGAGTTTTCTGATTGGTTAAAAGAAGTCAATTCAGAATTAATGTTAGCAGTAAATCTTGGTACGAGAGGACCCGATGAAGCAAGAAATCTAATCGAATACTGCAATCATGAAAAAGGGACCTATTGGAGCGATTTAAGAAGAAAGCATGGAGTAGATAAGCCCTATAATATCAAGTTATGGTGCCTGGGTAATGAAATGGATGGCCCATGGCAAATGGGACAGAAAACACCTTATGAATATGGAAGAATTGCAGCAGAAACCGCGAAAATGATGAAGTGGGTTGATCCTTCCATTGAACTGGTAGCCTGCGGTAGTTCCCATGTCAATATGCCTACTTTTGCAGAATGGGAAGCAACGGTTTTAGATTTAACTTATGAGCATGTGGATTATATTTCCCTGCATAATTATTATGGAAATTATGATAATGATACGGCTTCCTATTTAGCCAAAGGGATTGAAATGGATGATTTTATTAAATCTGTTGTAGCCATTTGTGATTATATCAAAGCAAAAAAACGTTCTAAAAAACGTATCCACTTGTCTTTTGACGAATGGAATGTTTGGTATCACACCAAAGAAAGTGATAAGAAAATTGAGCGTTGGATAAAAGCACCTCCTAGATTAGAAGACATTTATAACTTTGAAGATGCTTTACTGGTTGGAGGACTTCTTATCACCTTAATCAAAAATTCCGACAGAGTTAAAATTGCCTGTCTGGCACAACTGGTTAATGTCATTGCACCGATTATGACGGAAGTAGGTGGTAAGGCCTGGGTTCAAACCATATTTTATCCTTTCTTACATGCTTCCAGTTATGGACGGGGAGAAGCTCTGAAGGTGAATATAGATTGTGGAAAATATGACAGCAAAGAATTTACGGATGTTCCATATTTGGATTCTGTAGCTGTATATAATAAAGAAGAAAAACAATTAACTTTATTTGTTTTAAATAGAAGTCTTACAGAAGATATTGAATTAAACTGCGACTTGAGAACGATGAATGTAAAAAGATGCATTGAGAACATTGCATTGGAAGGATATGATTTAAAGGCAGTCAATTCAGCAGATAATCCCGATCATGTAAAAGCCATCAATAAAAATACGAATATCTTTAAAGACGGTTATATGAATACCAAACTTAATAAAGCCTCATGGAATGTATTTAGATTTGAATTAAATTAATAAATCATTTATAATTTTTAAATATAAGTACTAAGGGGGGTTAGGAATGCCTATTAAGCCTATTAAGCGCCAAAGTGTTAGTGAACAGGTTTATGAACAATTAAAGCATCAACTGCTTATTGGCGAGTGGAAGCCAGGAGATAAAATTCCTTCAGAAAATGAACTGGCTGCTGCTTTTGGAGTAAGCAGGGTTACGGTCAGGCAGGCACTGCAAAAACTTACTACTTTGGGTTTAATTGAAACCAAATTAGGAGAAGGTGCCTTTGTAAAGGAAATTACGCCTGGTGTCTACATGAACAATATGTTTCCTGTAGTCTATTTAGGCAGAGATTCCGTGGTTGAAGTAATGGAATTCAGGACCATTATTGAGGTAGGTGCAGCTGCATTGGCTGCAGAAAGAATAAAAGATGAAGATATTAAAAAATTAGAGCAGTATTATAAAAAGATGCAAGCGAATAAAGATAATATCGAAAAGTATGTAGAATATGATTTGTCTTTTCACTCGCAATTGGCAGCTGCAACAGGTAATTCCTTAATTATTCAAATGTATTGTATATTACAGGACATTTTAAGAATGACTATTAAAAATATTACTGAAAAAAATGGAGTGGAATTAGGCTTAAAGTTTCATAATATGCTCATTGACAGTATGAAAGAGCATAATGTTGAAAAAGCAAGGGAAATTATGTTTGAACATGTTCAGGAGGCACTTATAAATTTCAAAAAAGATCAATAATATTTTTAGGAATACCAGGTATTCCTAAAAATACCCCCACACTTGTATGACAACTATAGACTAATATCATTCAATAAACATTTCGTGGGCAATTGGATGGAGGCTGAGATGATATGAAAGCATTGGTTTATTATGGACCGAAGGATTTAAGATTAACAGATGTGGATGATTTAAAAGTTCGTAAAGGTGAAGTGCTTTTAAAAATTAAATCTTGTGGAATATGTGGCAGTGATGTTCATGGCTATTTAGGTATTACTGGAAGAAGGATTCCGCCGATGATAATGGGTCATGAATTTGCGGGTGAAGTGGTTGAGCTTGGTGAAGATACCCATTTAGGTTATAAGCCGGGAGACAGAGTAACCGTTCAGCCAGTCAATTTTTGCGGAGAATGTGAAAATTGTAAAAAAGGTTATACCAATGTATGTACCAATAAAAGATTTTATGGCGTATTGGATGTAAACGGGGCTTTTGCTGAATATTTGTGTGTTCCGGAAAAATTGCTATATCCTTTACCTGATCATATCAGCTATAGCATTGGTGCTTTAATTGAACCATTGGCTGTTGCTTACTGTGGTGTAAAAAAAGCAGGAGATTTAGCCGGAAAAAATGTTCTCATTGTCGGTGGAGGAACTATAGGACAATTGGTTTTAAGTGTGGTTAAAACCATGAAGCCCAAAGCTATAATAATGTCAGATTTAAGTGACTTTAGATTAGAATGTGCAAAACAATTAGGGGCTACTCATACAATTAATCCCAAAAATAAAAATTTTGTTGATGAGGTAAAAAAGGCACTCAACGGAGATTTAATCGATGTGGCCCTGGAAGCTGTAGGAGTTGCTTCTACAGTTGAGCAGGCCTTAAGTGTATTGAAAAATCAGGGAACATGCATATGGATTGGCAATAATGCAAAAACTGTTGAAGTAAATATGCAAGACGTGGTAACAAAAGAATTAAAGATATTGGGTTCTTATATTTATACTCATGAGGAATTTGGAGAAACCATAGATTTTCTTTCAAAGAACGATTTAGCTTTGGAAAAGTTGATATCTAAAGAAATCAGTATTGAAGAGGCAGCAGAAATGTTTGAAGAATTATTAACGGCGACCGAAAAGTATCTGAAGGTTATTGTCAATTTTGATTGAATGGAGGGCAAAATTTTATGAGTAGACAAGAATTAATTGAGAAGTTAGAAAAAAGGGCCAAAGTAATCCGCCGGCATGTCATTGAAATGGTTGGGGTAGGCAGTGCCGGACATATAGGAGGTTCAAATTCCAGTGCAGATATCATTACAGCCCTGTATTTTTATAAAATGAAACATGATCCCAAAAACCCAAAAATGGAAGATCGGGACAGGTTTTTATTAAGTAAAGGCCATGCAGGAATTTTACAATATGCAGCTTTGGCAGAGAGCGGTTATTTCCCAAAAGAAGAATTGAAAAATGTAAAAAAACTCGGGTCAATGCTTCAGGGGCATCCGGATTATCTTAAGACGCCTGGTATTGAAGCAGGTACTGGTTCACTTGGACAAGGCTTATCCATTGGATTAGGTATGGCTCTTGGTATGAGACTTGATAATATTCAAAGAAAAGTATATGTCATCGTTGGAGACGGGGAAATGGCAGAAGGGCAAATCTGGGAAGCTGCCATGGCAGCAGCAAATTTTAAAGTGGATAATTTAGTTGCTATTTTTGACAGGAACAGACTTCAGGCTACTGGTCCCATTAAAGAAAGATTTGATACAAATCCTGTGATTCCCAAATGGGAAGCTTTTGGCTGGCATGTGATAGAAATTGATGGCCATAACATGGAAGAAATTATTGTTGCTTTGGATGAAGCAGATCATATAAAAGGTAAACCAATTATGATTGTAGCTAATACCGTAAAAGGAAAAGGAATTAGTTTTGCTGAAAATAATGCAGCTTATCATAATGGAATACTGACGCAGGAAGCTTATGAACAAGCCTTAAAGGAATTAGAGGATTAATTTGAGAAAGAGAGGGAATGCTATGGAAATAAAAGATCAAAGGCAGGCATATGGTAAGGCATTAGTTGAACTGGGCAGAGAAAATAGGAATGTCGTCGCATTAGAAGCAGATTTGGGAAATCAACGATGTCTTGTTTTTTCCAGGAGGAATTTCCTGAAAGATATTTTGAAATGGGAATAGCTGAGCAAAATATGTTATCAACTGCAGCAGGTTTGTCTCTTATGGGAAAGATACCTTTTGTTCATTCTTTTGCAGTA
The DNA here is from genome assembly GCA_012521395.1 of Candidatus Epulonipiscium sp. Classification (GTDB taxonomy): domain Bacteria; phylum Bacillota; class Clostridia; order Lachnospirales; family Defluviitaleaceae; genus JAAYML01. The sequence goes on from JAAYML010000042.1 coordinate 16,023, forward strand.
TTTGCATCAGGAAGAGCTTTTGACCAAATAAGACAAACCATCGCCATTGGAAAGTTAAATGTAAAGATTTGTGGTTCTTCCGCAGGCATGTCTGATTTTGGTGATGGTGCGACCCATCAATCTGTTGAAGATATGGCCATTATGCGCGCAATTCCTAATATGACGGTTTTATGCCCCATTGATGCCGTTGAAACAGCAAAGATGGTTAAAGCTATGGCTGAACATGAAGGTCCGGTTTATATCCGTTTAAACAGAAATGCTTATGACAATGTAACCAAAGAAGAAGATCCTTTTGAAATTGGAGTACCAGGACTACTAAAAGATGGTAAAGATGTTGTTGTATTTGCTACTGGCATTATGGCTGTAAAGGCTTTGGAGGCAGCAAAAGAATTAGAAGGAAAAGTATCGGTCAAAGTAGTTAATGTAAGTACCATCAAACCTTTAAATGAAGCAATGATTGTTGATTTGGCAAAAGGGATAAAAGCAGTTGTGACGGCAGAAGAACACAGCATTATAGGTGGTTTGGGTTCAGCGATTGCCCAGGCCCTGGCAAAAGAAGAAAAGATTATAGAATTTGTTGGGATGAAAGATGAATTTGGTTGTAGTGCTAAAAATTACGCAGAATTACTGGAGCACTTCGGTTTAACCAAAGAAGGTATTATACAAGCAATTCATAATGTAATCCGAAATCAATAAATATACAAAGGAGTGTTTATGATGAAATTAGGTTTTATCGGACTCGGAATCATGGGAAAACCCATGGCAAAAAATTTAATAAAAGCAGGTCATGAACTCGTGGTTTATGACATTGTTAAAGAGAACGTAGACATCCTGGTTGAAGCAGGAGCTGTGGCAGCTTCATCTTCAAAAGAAGTTGCCAGACAGTGTGATATTATAATCACTATGCTGCCCAATTCGCCCCATGTAAAAGAGGTGGTATGTGGTGAAAATGGGATTTTAGAGGGAGCTAAAGAAGGAACCATTATTATTGATATGAGCTCTATAGCACCATTAGCATCTCAAGAAATTGCTGCAGCTTGTGCGAAAAAAGGTGTAAAAATGATTGATGCGCCCGTAAGTGGTGGAGAACCAAAAGCTATTGACGGTACTCTATCCATTATGGTCGGCGGCGAAAAAGAAGTATTTGATAAGGTTTATGATATTTTAATGGCTATGGGCTCCAGTGCTGTACATTGCGGGGATATTGGAGCAGGAAATACAACAAAACTTGCTAACCAGGTTATTGTAGCTTTAAATATTGCTGCGGTTTCAGAAGCTTTCATGCTTGCTAAAAAAGCAGGTGTAGATCCAAAACTTGTTTTTGATGCTATCAAAGGTGGTCTTGCCGGTTCAACCGTTATGAATGCAAAAATACCGATGATTTTGGACAGAAACTTTAAGCCAGGCTTTAAAATTGATTTGCATATTAAAGACTTAAACAATGCCATTGAAACAGGTCATAAAGTGGGTTCTCCGCTTCCTTTAACGGCTCAGGTTATGGAAATGATGCAGTTGTTACATGCTGATGGGTTAGGACAAAATGATCACGGCGGACTAGTTCAGTACTATGAAAAATTAACCGGGGATGAAGTGGTTAGCCAATAAATACATCTGGAAACTTTATATTAATAAAATGACGTTGGGAAATTAATAAGCTGTACTGGATTGAAAAATAAAAAATAATATAAGTCACAATTTGTGTAAAATGATATTAAATTTACATCGGAGGCTTTAAGATGAATAATGAAATGGATAGGATTAAAAACTCTATCATAAATGGAAGAACGGCTTTAGGTATTGAATTGGGTTCAACAAGAATTAAGGCCATTCTACTTGACGAAAGCAATATGCCTGTTGCTTCCGGCAGCCATGAATGGGAAAACAGTTATATTGACGGTATATGGACTTACAGTTTGGATGAAATTTGGACAGGTGTCCAGGACAGCTATCAAAAAATGGCTAGCGATGTAAAAGAAAAATATGGTCTAACCCTTACAAAGATTGGGGCTATTGGCTTTAGTGCTATGATGCATGGTTATATGGTTTTTGATAAAGACGGGAATTTATTAGTGCCTTTCAGGACCTGGCGGAATAATATAACAGAGCAGGCGTCAGGAGTTCTGACAAAATTATTTAATTACAACATTCCGCAAAGATGGAGCATTGCCCATCTTTATCAAGCTATATTAAATAAAGAAGAACATGTCACCAAAATTGCTTTTCAAACTACTTTAGCTGGTTATATTCATTGGAAACTGACGGGAGAAAAAGTTCTTGGCATTGGTGAAGCTTCTGGAGTATTTCCAATCGATTTAAATACAAAAAATTATAATCAGGCAATGATTCATCAATTTAATGAATTAATTGCTGCTGAAAATCTTCCCTGGAAACTTGAAGATATTCTTCCTAAAGTATTACTGGCTGGTGAAAAAGCTGGTGTGCTTACACAAGAAGGTGCAAAACTTTTAGATGTTACAGGACAATTAGAACCGGGCGTTCCTCTTTGTCCTCCTGAAGGGGATGCAGGAACAGGTATGGTTGCTACCAATAGTATTGCAAAACGCACTGGCAATGTATCGGCCGGAACTTCAGTTTTTGCCATGATTGTATTGGAAAAAGAACTGTCCAGGGTATATCCGGAGATAGATTTAGTGACAACACCTACAGGAGATTTAGTGGCTATGGCCCATTCTAATAACTGCTCCTCTGATTTAAATGCCTGGGTTGCTTTGTTTGCTGAATTTGCAGAAGTCATGGGCATCAAAGCAGATATGAATAAGATCTACAGTACTTTATACAATATGGCTTTAAAAGGCGATCCTGAATGTGGCGGCCTTTTGTCTTATGGTTATCTTTCAGGAGAACATATTACCGGCTTTGAAGAGGGAAGACCCTTATTTGTCCGTTCTTCAGAAAGTAAGTTTAATTTAGCCAATTTCATGCGGGTTCACCTGTTTACAGCCCTGGCTGCTATGAAAACGGGCGTTGATATTCTTATTAAAGATGAAGGCGTAAAACTTGATAATATTTTAGGACATGGTGGTTTGTTTAAAACGAAAGGTGTAGGCCAAAAGATTATGGCAGCTGCGCTTAATACGCCAGTTTCTGTTATGGAAACAGCAGGCGAAGGTGGTGCATGGGGTATGGCACTTTTGGCATCTTACATGATCAATAAAAAAGAAAATGAGTCTTTAGAAGAATATTTGAACCATAAAGTATTTACCGGACAAAATATAGAAACTCTCTTGCCTGATGAAAAAGATGTCAAAGGTTTTGAAGAGTTTATGCAACGCTATATGAAAGGCTTAGCCATTGAAAGAGCTGCGGTAGAATATCTGAAATAAAATCATGGAAGTCCGGGGACAGTTCTCCTGCTTCCTTAACATAAAAAATGGGGCGTAAGCCCCATTTTTTATTATCTACCTTTTCCAGGTCATGTCATTCCATCTTAGCTGATTTCTAAGATTCAGGATATTAGTATCTTTATTGATTAACACATATTCAATTTGCGCCATTTCTGCCCAGTCTATCATTTGCTCAGCCGTAACATTATAGGAGAAAGATGTATGATGAGCTCCGCCGGCAAGAATCCAGGCTTCCGCTCCTTCATAAAGAGAGGGTTCAGGTTTCCAGAGTACTCTTGCAACAGGGAGTTTAGGCATATCCTTAGCAGGTTCTATCGCCATGACATTATTGATGATTAAGCGGAAGCGGCTTCCCATTTCAACCAGGGATACTGCAATGGCTGGACCAGATTTACCGTTAAAGACTAAACGGGCCGGGTCAGCTTTACCTCCAATACTTAAAGGATGTACTTCGATTCTGGGTTTGGTTGCTGCAATGGTTGGACATACTTCCAGCATATGAGCACCTAAAATCATTTCATTACCTTCTTCAAAATGGTAAGTATAGTCTTCCATGAAGGAGGTACCAGCTTCCAGACCTTCACCCATCAGTTTCATCATACGTACCATGGCAGCTGTTTTCCAATCACCTTCTGCCCCAAAGCCATAACCTTGTGCCATTAAACGCTGAACGGCAAGACCAGGCAGCTGTTTCAAGCCATATAGATTTTCAAAGTTAGTGGTGAAGGCACCATATTGCCCTTTGTCCAGAAAAGTTTTTATTGCAATTTCCATACGGGCTTGCTCTTTAACAGCCTCAATATCTGCATTGGGGTCAATGTCATAAAGTTCTTTGTATTCATCCAATAAAGCCTGAATTTCTCCTTTCTGGACTTCATTCATAAGTTCAACTAAATCTCCGATATCGTAAGCATCAATAGCCCAGCCAAATTTAATTTGGGCTTCAACTTTATCGCCTTCTGTAACAGCTACATTACGCATATTATCTCCAAAACGGGCAACTCTAAGAGTACGGCTCAGACTAAAAGCAACTGCACTGCGGATCCAGGCGCCAATACGACTGCGGGTATTAGTATCTTCCCAATATCCAACAATAACTTTACGAGGGAGTCTTAACCTGGCATTGATAAAGCCGTATTCACGATCGCCATGAGCGGATTGGTTGAGATTCATAAAGTCCATATCAATACTGTCCCAGGGGATGTTGCGGTTAAATTGTGTATGAAAGTGCAAAAGTGGTTTTTTAAGCTGAGAGAGTCCGGTAATCCATATTTTAGCTGGTGAAAAAGTATGCATCCAGGTGATGATGCCCACACAGTTATCATCTAAATTGGCTTCGGCAAAAAGTTTACGGATTTCATCAGAATTGGTTACAACGGGTTTAAAGACAATTTTACACGGAATAGCAGGGTCGTTATTTAAGCCTTCTGAAATAATACGGGAATGTTTGGCTACTTCTTCTAAAGTTTCCGGACCATATAAGTGTTGACTGCCTGTTACAAACCAAATTTCATAGTTTTTTAGATTTGACATGTTTGTCCTCCTTTTAATTAAATTTTAAATAATAGAATAAAGATAAAAATGTATACTTGTACGTACAAGTTTCTTAGTTTAATTGTATATTAGTTTTAATTTTAAATCAACATATTTTCTGTTTTTCTTAAAAAAGATTTA
>JAAYML010000043.1 GCA_012521395.1 Candidatus Epulonipiscium sp.
CTTTTGAAAAACTCATTTTATAAATCTTCTGCATGATATAACACCCCTTTCTTGATTATTTTTGCTCCTTACTCCATCTCCGCCTACTTACAAAAAACTAATACGAGTTATGTCAATATTACCTTTTTCCTTTTCAGCTTTTCTTATGCCTCTATAGAAATAAAAGCATGCTGTGTAATATCAAAAAGGCCCTTATCCGTTAATTTAATTTCAGGTATTACTGCCAGTGACATAAAGCACAAGGTCATCACTGGCTCTACTGCTTTACTGATACCAAGTTGTTCATAGGCATCTTTGTGAATTTGTGTCAGCTTTTCACAGACCCATTCACCCGACTGGTCACTCATAATTCCACCCACAACCATTGGCATAGAATTGATAACCAGACCATCTTTCACAAGGATAATACCACCACCTTGTTTTATAAGTTCCTCTACTGCCAGTAACATGTCTTCGTCATTGGTTCCCACCGTTATAATATTATGAGAGTCATGAGCAATGGACAAGGCCACAGCACCTGCTTTAATTCCATATCCACGAAGCAAAGCTAAACCTACATTTCCCGTTCCATGGTGCCGTTCTACAACTGCTATTTTTGCTATATCCTGTTCTGGGCGCCAAATAAACTCTCCTTTTTCATTGAGATTAATTTCTGCTGTACCTTTTGCCGTTACAACACCGCCAGGCAGCAGATCTATTACATAGACTTTTTTTGAATGGCTTTTTAATCTTAATCTTCCAATAGAAAAGTCTTTTACATTAAAGCGACCTTGTACTGCTGAAACATCATGCCTTTGTATTTTTGGTAAATATTTGCCTTCCCTGGCAACTTCCTCACCTTTTATAAAGACCTGATGTACTTTAAAATCATATAAATTGTCTAACAATACAATATCTGCGCGAAGCCCTGGGGCTATAGCACCTCTGTCCAGTAAGCCATAGCATTCCGCTGCATTTAAGCTGGCCATTTGAACAGCAATAATAGGAGAAAGTCCTTCTTCTACGCAAATACGAAGGTGATTGTCCAGGTGTCCCAATCTGAAAATGGTTTCAGGCTGCCGGTCATCAGAACATAGCAGGCAACGGCGGCTATTAGCTGGTGTAACAGCTTTCAGCAAGGTACGAAGATCATGACAAGCAGAACCTTCTCTTAAAAGGATATACATTCCCCTGGAAAGTCGGTCGAGCATTTCTTCTACAGTAGAACATTCATGATCGGTACGAATTCCACAAGCCACATAAGCATTTAAAGCATTCCCTGCTAAAGCTGGACTATGTCCATCAATGATTTTTCCTTCATTGATGGCAAGCTGCAATTTATCTAAAACATCATCCTCTGCCTCCACAACTCCTGTATAGTTCATAAATTCGCCTAGTCCAAGAATTCGCTTATCCTTAATCGGCTCTTTCATACTTTCTGCATACATTACCGCCCCGGCATTCTCAAAAGGCGTTGCCGGCACACAAGATGGAAGCATATAAAGAATGTCAAGTTTTGTTCCCCTGGCTGCTTCGAGCATATAATTCAGACCGCTCAGACCGCACACATTCACAATTTCATGAGGATCAGCAATAATGGTGGTCGTTCCATGAGGAACTAAAAGCCTTCCAATTTCTTCTGGTGTAACATAGGAGGATTCAATATGGATATGCCCGTCAATAAAACCTGGTGCAGCATAGCGGCCCTGTGCATCAATTATATGCTTGCCCTGATAATCACCTATACCCACAATATAGCCATCTGTAATGGCAATACTTTGGCCTTCAATAATAGAGGCATTATAGACATCAATAATTTTACAATTTTTGATTACCATGTCGGCAGGGACTCTTCCTGCTGCTGTATCAATTCTTTTTTTCAATAAGCTTTTTTCCATTATAATATCTCCTTTATTTCAACTTTTTTATATCAAGCTGACCGACCAATAGCAACAAGGGGACGATTCCTTGTTTCTTTTTACACTATTTATAAATATTCTTTTTAATCATAATAAGCTATCTATTTTTCTAAAACAAGAATTATTAAAAAAATACCTTAGATTCTTTTGCATCTAAGGTATTTTAGCATTTCTAATTATTTATTATTGTTTCTCTACTTCAATACAATATCCCTGCCAGCTGTAGTATGAATATATTGAAATAATTCTGCTTCGACTGCAACAGTATTGACTGGAACAGGTTCCTGTATAACAGCAGCCTTAAGCCTAAATCCCAAGATACCTTCTGACTTATCTGGTCTAATTATAAATCCCATGCTGCTGCTTTTTTGCACAGGTTTTGCATCCAAAAAAGCTTTAGAATAAAACTGCAAAGAAATATCTTCCTCACATTCATACTCGATAACAGGAAAGTACATACCCTTAGGACAGATTTCTAAAAGTTTATTCTCAAAATCTAACCTCATTTGCACAAGTTCTTCAGAGGACATTTGCTCTTGAAATTTGGGATTCGAAAAAATCTTATCTGTCTCTTCCCACATATCTGCCAAATATACTCTATTGATTTGTACCCAGTGTTCCTCACCAGTCATTGCATCCTGAAAAGTTAATTTCTCGGGATAGATACCACCAATAGGCAGGGTAATTGGTTTTTCTACAAGATGAGCCACACTTTGAGGTCCCATTACAAAATGCAGTTCTGAATTCTGATTGAAGTCTGGAATGGAATTGTAATCACCATTTAATTTTATACTGGTTAAAAATAGCATATTTATGTCCTGATAATCGATTTCATCAGCTTGCCATCCAGCATTCAGGAATTTAATAATTATCATTAAAGATTCCCAGTCCTGTGTATTGAGTCGCTGCTGTTCCAAATAATCTACTTCAAATTCATTTTCACCAATGAATACTTTTAATACTGAATGAAAAGGATTATTTTCATAGATTTCTCTATCCCCACGTAATAGCAGCCTGTTTGTTTTTGGACTTACTGGGTTATCAAACCATTCGGTTGATTCATTTTCCTCAATCTTTCTTTGAAAACTCTCATCATACCGTAAAATCAAAAGACGGAGCTCCGTGCCACGGCGTACTATTCCCATAACATTACAAATTACATCATTCAATTTAACATTTTTTCCTATTACCTTTATCTCCTCAATACAAGTTAAATTTTCGTACAAACACCTGATATTCATATACTCATAGCTCCCTATTCATGATTACTTAACTTTTTCCCTTATCCTATCATCCAGTTCCACTCATTTATCATTTCATTGAATTTTTTACTTATTATCATTGAAACAATGAACCATATTTATTTGGAAAATAATCA
>JAAYML010000044.1 GCA_012521395.1 Candidatus Epulonipiscium sp.
AAGAATAGGTACGATATTATACTATTACAAAACTAAAGAGCCTGAATATTTACTTGCTATAGCTCAAAATCCCATTTCACCAGCCGATATTCTGGAAAACTTAATGAACATAGAACAGGTGAGCTATGCCAAAAAAATAAGGAGTTTTGCAAAAGAATATTTGGATAAGAAAAAGCGTTAATTTTACATCGTCTCTACAGCGACAGCTATTAAAGATTTTAAATGGGAATAAGAATTAATAAAAATTTGTTTTTGTGGTTCAGACACTCTATTTATTAAGAGTGTCTTTTGTTAGCATCAATAAAATACTTTAAAATTGATGGTCAAAATGATGAAACTGCTATAAAATTAAAACAATGACGAAATCAAAATCTTTTTGTAAAATAATAAAAAAGGTTAAGGATTCATTTAAATAAAAAATTAAATTTAACAAAGAGGTTTATATATGAGAGAATTTATTAAAACGAAAGCATTTAAAGAGTCATTAAGCTTTATTATTTTAACTTATGTTATTTCAGGTTTTATTAGCTGCTTCATGTTATTGAATGGTATTGAAGAGGGAATGCTTTATAAAATTTGTGTTGTGCTGGCAACAGCATCGCCCAGTATATCTGCTGTTTTGCTTTTGATTGCAAAGGAAGGCTTTAATGGAGCATTTTATTCAGTCAAAAAAATGTTGGATGTTAAAATAGGCATGAAAATTTACTTAATCATTATTCTGTTGCCATTTGCTTTTATGTTTATGGGAAAACTGTTTAGCTGGATTATTTTTGGTCTTACACCTCTTGCCTGGATTATGGTTCCAGATACTATTGCCACTTCTTTTGTTTCACCTCTGGGAGAAGAATTTGGCTGGAGAGGTTTTTTGACAGGGCACCTTTCAAAACATTTTAGCATTTTAAAAACAGCAGTTATAGTCGGATTGATTTGGGCAGGCTGGCATTATTGGTTTTATTTAATACCAGGAGAATTTAGTATTGAAGTACCTGTTTTATTTTTTATATTATCCTGTATTGCAGATAGCTTATGGATTACCTACTTCTATGTAAAAAATAAAGAGAGTGTATTAATGGGAATACTATTTCATTTTGCATATAATCTTTCCTATCGCATCATTCCAATAAGACCCAGTTTTTACTTCGGAAATGGATTAACTTATTTAATAACTGTTATAATAGAACTTATACTTGCTGTTTTCGTTATATTGAATAAGTGGTCTGTTCCGATACATTGTAAAAAGCTCCAGTAATGATTTTCTTACCGTTAAAAAAACTACCATATACTGCCACCTGCTGATATCAAAGCTTATTCACGTGCTATTTTTGAGCAAATCAATTGATATAATTAATTGATATATGTAATATAAAAAAATTATATATGTTAAAATAAGCCACTTTCTATCATATTTTCTGATAGAGGGTGGTTTTTTTGAACTTGTCAAGTCTTGATTCAATATATAGTATTATGATAGTATAAAAACAACTAAATATTGTTATATTAAAGAGGCTGACAATGATGATTATAAATCAGTCCGATTATTTTTTAAAGTTTCGCCGGCAATCATAATGTTTTTACTTGTGGCAGTCTCTTGACTTTTGCCGGGCAATTTTACATATTTAACAAACATATGAAAAATTTATATGAAGGAAGGGTAAGTCTTATGATTACAAAAATCAAAAAAAGAGATGGAAGAGAAGTACCTTTCAACATCGAAAAAATCACCAATGCTATTTTTAAAGCAACCAAGGCTGCAGGACAAGAAGACTATGACCTGGCTATGATTTTAGCTGACAAAGTAGTTCAACGTTTACATGAAGATCCGAATAAAGCAATACCAACAGTCGAGGAAATCCAGGATATTGTAGAAAAGGTGTTAATAGAAGAGGGGCATGCCAATACTGCAAAAAAATACATACTTTACCGGGCAGAAAGAACTCGTGTCAGGGAAATGAATACCCGGTTAATGAAAATATACGAAGACTTAACCTTTAAAGAATCTAAAGACAATGATTTAAAACGTGAAAATGCCAATATTGATGGGGATACGGCTATGGGAACCATGCTCAAATATGGTTCTGAAGGGGCAAAACAATTTTGTGAAATGTATATATTAAAGCCTGAACATGCGCAAGCTCATAAAGAAGGCGATATCCATATTCACGATTTAGATTTCCTTACTCTGACAACGACTTGTTGTCAAATTGATATTGTTAAGCTGTTTAAAGATGGTTTTAGTACAGGTCACGGACATTTAAGGGAGCCTAACGATATACACAGCTATTCTGCTTTGGCTTGTATTGCAATTCAGTCCAACCAAAATGACCAACATGGTGGTCAAAGTATACCCAACTTTGATTATGGTATGGCTTTAGGCGTTGCTAAAACCTATGCCAGATTATACAGACAAAATCTGGCCAAAGCTTTAAAACTTTTTACTGCTAATGAAGATGCTGTAAATATCGTCAATGAAATTTTGCAAAAGATTACAAAAGAAACTAATCTTCGCCCAACTTTAGCTCCCAATGAACAGTATTTAAAATTGGAGCAGGATTATTTAATGAAGTATATTGGCGATGCGGATATTATCAGTAAGGCGCAAGACTTTGCCATTAAAGAGGCAGAAGTGGAAATTGACCGTAACACCTATCAAGCCATGGAGGCTTTTGTTCACAATTTAAATACGATGCACAGCAGGGCAGGAGCACAAGTACCTTTCAGTTCAATCAACTATGGTACAGATACTTCTCCTGAAGGCAGATTGGTCATTAAAAATATTCTTTTAGCGACAGAAGCAGGTCTTGGTAACGGGGAAACACCAATATTTCCTGTTCATATTTTCAAGGTAAAAGAAGGAATTAATTATAATCCAGGGGATCCCAATTATGATATGTTTAAACTGGCCTGTAGGGTAAGTGCTAAGAGATTGTTTCCTAACTTTTCCTTTATTGATGCGCCTTTTAATTTGAAATATTATAAAGCAGGTCAACCAGAAACAGAAATTGCATATATGGGTTGCAGAACAAGGGTTATTGGTAATGTTCATGAGCCATCAAGGGAAATCATTTATGGAAGGGGTAATTTAAGTTTTACGACCGTTAACCTTCCACGAATTGCCATAAGAAGCAATGGAGATATGGATTACTTCTTTGAAGAATTGGATAAAAAAATTGATTTAATTATTGATCAGCTTTTAGAAAGATATGAAATTCAGGCTCGAAAAAAGGTTAAAAACTTTCCATTTCTTATGGGACAGGGTGTATGGATTGATTCAGACAAGCTCAATTGGGAAGATGAAATCAGGGAAGTTCTGAAACATGGAACTTTGTCAATGGGCTTTATCGGGCTGGCTGAATGTTTAAAAGCCTTAATTGGTAAGCATCATGGGGAATCGGAAGACGCTCAGCAGCTTGGACTTAAAATTATAAGACACATGCGCCAGCGTATGGATGATACCAGTAAAAAGTACAAGATGAACTTTACCCTTCTTGCCACTCCGGCCGAAGGTTTATCCGGCAGATTTGTTCGGATGGACAGAGAACTTTTTGGTTCTATTGAAGGGATTACGGACAGGGAGTATTATACAAACAGCTTTCATATTCCTGTTTACTATGAAATTAATGCCTTTAATAAGATAAGACTTGAAGCGCCCTATCATGAACTGACAAATGCTGGACATATTACCTATGTTGAGATGGATGGGGATCCAACACAAAATCTTCAGGCCTTTGAAAAAATCATAAGAGCCATGAAAGAAGCAGGTATTGGCTATGGTTCAATTAATCACCCTGTAGACAGAGATCCTGTATGCGGATTTACAGGTATCATTGGCAACACTTGTCCTTCTTGCGGCAGGGAAGAAGGAGACATTAAGTTTGAAAGGATAAGACGTATAACGGGTTATCTTGTAGGTTCTTTAGAGCGATTTAATGATGCCAAAAGAGCAGAAGAAAGAGACCGGGTAAAGCATATATAAGATGGATAATGAAATATCTTTAAAATGATTTCTATCTTAGGAATGATAAGTGGGTGATCTGATGGAAAGCTATATCAAAATAGCAGGTTTAATCAAAGAATCTATTGTGGATGGACCAGGAATACGGATGGTGGTTTTTGCACAAGGCTGTAAGCACCACTGCCCTGGCTGCCACAATCCTGAAACCCATTCTTTTGAGGGCGGTCAATTGATAAGTATTGATTCAATTCTTGAAGAAGCTAAAAAAAATCCCCTTTTGGATGGAATTACCTTTAGTGGAGGGGATCCCTTTGAGCAGGCAGAAGCTTTTGCACAACTGGCTAAGAAGGCAAAAAAATTAAATTTAGATATAGTGACGTATACAGGGTATACTTATGAATTTCTTTTAAAAAATTTATCCAGTCACAAAGGTTGGGCAGAACTTCTGGATGAAACCGATATTCTTGTAGACGGTAAATTTGAACTGGATAAAAGAAACTTGCTTTTGAAATTCCGAGGATCAGAAAATCAAAGAATAATTGATGTAAAAAAGACAAAAGCTAAGAAAAAAATCGTTCTTTTTGATGACTAATATTTATAAAAACCTGCAGTGTTGCAGGTTTTTATATTTCTGAATGCGACATTATATTTACAAATTCTTTTTAATAAGATAAGCTTATATTAATCAGAAATTGTCTAAAATAGATAGAAATAGATGTTAATATTAAAAATATGGAGGTATGGCATTGAAGTTTATATCATGGAATATCGATTCATTAAATGCAGCATTAACAGGTACATCCGACCGAAGTGTATTATCACGGACTGTTCTTAACAAGATTGTTGAACACAATCCGGATGTCATTGCTTTTCAGGAAACAAAACTTACTGCGGATGGACCTACAAAAAAGCATTTAGAGATTTTAGAAAAGCTGTTTCCAGATTACAAGATTGTTTGGAATAGTTCTGTAAAGCCCGCAAGAAAGGGTTATTCCGGTACGATGTTTTTATATAAAAATCACTTAAATCCTTTGGTTAGCTTTCCTAAAATCGGAGCTCCCGGGACGATGGACTGGGAAGGCCGGATTATTACACTGGAATTTGAAGATTTTTATTTAACACAGGTATATACTCCTAATGCCGGAGATGCTTTAAACCGTCTTGATGACAGACAAATATGGGATGTAAAATATGCGGAGTATCTGGTCAGCCTGGATAATAAAAAACCAGTTATTGCATCAGGAGATTTTAATGTGGCGCATAAAGAAATTGACCTGGCACACCCTGAGAGCAACCGCCGTTCGGCAGGTTTTACTGATGAAGAACGTGCAGGCTTTTCAAATTTATTATCCAAAGGCTTTATAGATACCTTCCGTTATCTTCATGGTGATATTGAAGGCGTTTATACCTGGTGGTCTCAGCGGATCAGAACGAGTAAAATCAATAACTCTGGCTGGAGAATTGATTACTGGTTAGTCAGTGACAGGATTGCAGAAAAAGTCCGTAAATCAGAAATCATTGATTCAGGTCCAAGGCAAGACCATGCGCCAATTTTGCTTGAAATGGATATTTAATGGAATAAGAAATCAAAAAAGCATGAATAAAATACATCTTTCCTTACTCGAAGGGAAAATAATAAAGTTATTTAAAATTAATATCAGGGAAAGGAAAGTGAGTTATAGTGTCAAAGATGCCAGTGATTTTTGTAGGACACGGGTCTCCCATGAATGCCATTGAGGATAATGAATATTCAAGAACATGGAAAGAGATAGCTAAAAGAATACCAAAACCAGAAGTCATCATTTCGATATCTGCTCATTGGTTTACCAAAGCTACAAAAATTATGAATGAAGAAGCGCCTGAAACCATCTATGATATGTATGGTTTTCCAAAGAAACTTTATGAAATGGTATATGATGCACCAGGTTCTCCTGTTTTTGCAAAGGCAGTTAAGGATTTGATTTCAAAAGAAACAGCTTATGACAATTCATGGGGGATTGATCATGGCAGCTGGTCAGTATTGGTTCATATGTACCCAGACAGGAATATACCTGTATTTCAAATTAGTGTGGATGCTTATGCGCCACCTCAGGCCCATTATCAAATTGGTCAGGAATTAAAATCTTTAAGAGAAAAAGGTGCTCTTATCTTTGGCACAGGCAATATCGTTCACAATTTAAGATTAGTGGATTGGCATATGGGAAGTAAAGGTTTTGACTGGGCCTATGAATTCGATGATTTTATATATGATAATATTATCAATAAAAACCACAACAATATTTTAAAGTATAATGAAAAGTCTGATGCGGCACAGTATGCTGTACCAACACCTGATCATTTTTATCCTTTGTTATATGTTCTTGGAGCTTCAGAGGCAGAAGATAAAGTGACCGTTTTTAATAAATCCTGTGAGCTTGGTTCCCTGACCATGACAGGTTATATTTGGGAATAATGATTTTCTTTTAGGAATTTTTGAAGATTCATTAAATAGCTGATGAAATCTTGTTTTTTAAGGATGTAAAAGACTTTTGACAATGAAAAATCAGACTTTATTTAAATGTAAAAGTCTTTTGCTGGACCTGTTATTACCCTTTGGTTAGATTAAGGTTGAAGGAGGTTGAAAAATGGAACTTGGTAAACAGATAAAAAAATACCGGAAAGCATTATCTTTATCCCAGGATGCACTGGCAGAAAAAATTTTTGTTTCAAGACAAACGATTTCAAATTGGGAAAATGATAAAAGCTATCCGGACATCAATAGTTTAATTTTACTAAGTGAAGTTTTTAACACCTCCATTGATAATCTGGTCAAAGGAGATGTTGAAACAATGAAAAAAGAAATTAGTCAGTTCGAAAGAAAAAGATTTAATGAATTAAAAAACTTTTATGCTGTTTTATTAATTTTAGATATCGTCATTCCAACGCCCCTGTTTTATTTTCTTAAATCTGCAGGAGTTGTCATTTGGGTTTTAATTTCAGCGCTTACGATTTATATTGCTTTTCAGCTGGAAAAAGAAAAAAAGAAATATGACATTCAGACTTACAGAGAAATCGTTGCATTTCTGGAAGGTAAAAACTTAAATGAAATTGAAAAGGCCAAAGAAGAAGGAAAAAGATTATATCAAAAACTAATTGCAGCTATAGCTTCTCTGACCGTGGCAATGTTAATCGCGATTGGATTTAATTGCATTTTAAGATAAGTATCTGTTTTTTACAGGTACTTATCTATTTTATGCTGGCTGATAACCTGCTTACCCAATAATGTGAGGGCTTGCTTTGGACAATCATTGATGCAACGGTAACACAGAGTACATTTGTTTTTAGAGATGAGCGTTTTATTTTTTAATTCCAGGTTTTTCATTGGGCATAGTTTAACGCACTTACCACAGCCAATGCATTTTTCGGAATCAATTTTTAGTTTATCGGAATATTCTTTGGTTTTATGATAAAAGTAAAGTCTTTGCCCCAAAAGACCTGCCAGCTGACAGAACAAGCCAATTCCTTCCTGTGGGGGCTTGTTATTTTTTATTTTTTCTACAGCTTTTTTAATTTTTTCATCTGCTCTTGATATTAACTTTTTATTTTGCTTAAAAGACCTTTTTAGTACTTTTTCATCGGCGATACTATCGGGCATAGTAATATGTATACCACCAATAATTTGGGCGCCATATTTTTTTAGCTTCCTTGCCAATACTCCCGTACCATCTCCGCTAAACAAGGCCATGGTAGCAATAATAAATATTTGTTTGCCTTGCCAAAGCGTTTTGTGATTTTCAATAAAATCGCTTAATTTTGTGTTTTATCGCTTATCAGGTTTTGGAATGACATAAATAGACACGTTAAAAGAAAGAACAATCATTATGAAATTATTCAGACCTGTTGGCGTAAAAGAATTATTAAAGATTATCGATTTAAACTTAAAAAGATTTCCTTCGCGTTTACCGCAACAGCCTATATTTTATCTGGTGTTGAATATGGATTATGCAGAAGAAATTGCATCAAAATGGAATATAAAAGACCCTGTCTCTGATGATGCAGGTTACATTTTAGAATTTAAAGTTCAGGATGCATATATTACTAAATATAAGATTGAAAGGGCAGGTAATAAAAATTATAAAGAATTATGGGTTCCGGCAGAGGAGTTATAAACATTTAATGATCATATCATAGGTAAGGTCAAAATTGTAAAAGCCTGTTACGGAGAAAATTATAAAGGATCAGAAGAACTGCCCAAAGAATTTGAAGGAAAAACTTTAAAAGAACGACTTGATTTTATAGTAACCCTTTATCAGTATAAGCAAAGGAATTATAGAGAATTTATTCTTTAAAGATAAACAGTTCAGATGTTTTTTCTTTTCATAATGAGCAAATTTTATCCAATAAAACAAATATTGAAATAATCTCAGAGGAAGAAACACATGAATACAGTGATAAAACAATTCGTTCTATACTATATTCTGCTGATTATGTTAAGACCAGATTTAATATGTACATGAATCTAATTGACTTTAAAAATGATGACAGATTGGTTTGGGTACTTATCATAGCTCCTGTATCCTATGCAGAAAAGCATTTTGATGAATGGGATATGATTATTCGTTCTGCAAAAATACATGAATAGGAATCTTCTGAATTGAAGTTAGAACTGGATCGTTAAAGAAACGTATTAATGTAACGAAATCCATTGAGAAAATATAATTTTTTCAAAGGGATATTTATTATCATACGCAACAAGTAAGCAAAAGGGCAAAGATAGTAAATATGCCCTATTTTTTTTAATATAATATGTCATTTTTTGTTAGTCTATAGTATAATTAAATAAAGAAAAATTTCTAAATTCCAGGAATGGAAAGAATGACTTTTGTGATATGAACTTATTTTTAACCGGCCCATTGTATGTACAAAAATTATGTACTACCCATATATGTTAAAATAAAACATAAAGGGGGTATTGTATATGTTGAAAAAAATCGAAACAGTAATTTTAAAAGAAAAAAAATATGGCTTAATACTCGTGCCAATGATGATATTTTCCGTGATTGTCATTGTTTATTTGACAAACGGGACCCATGCTTCTTATATACATTTGATTTATATACCGATCATATTGTCGGCTTATTACTGGGGAGGATATGCTGCTTCAATCGTAGCAGCAATATCTGGTATTTTATTAGGGCTTGTGCCTTTAAATGTTGCTGAAGGCATAAAGCAAAATACAATGAGCTGGATTCACAGAATGATTATGCTTATTATTATTGGTTATTTGACGGGTAACTTATTTAAAAAGCTGGAAGAATTAAATGAATATTTAAAGGATAAAGAACTGATTAGTGATATTACTGGCCTATACAATACTAAGAAACTTTTTTATGATCTGACGGATTTAATTGAAAAAGGAAACCGCTTTACAATTATTTCTGTAAAATTAACGAATATTGAAGGAATAGGGAAATACGTCGATTTCAATCTGGTTCAAAAACTTATAAAGCTTCTTATAAGCGATATGAAAGCTAAATTTGAACATCTGTCTATGTATTCCTCTTCTGATGACGAATTAATATTAATTCTTCCTGATGACTGCCAGTATTTTGATAAAATAAAAGATCTGGTAAATAAATATTCTACGGCAGTTAAAATTGATGGTTTTGAGGTTAGGATGCCTCTTAAGGCAGGCATTTACAATTTTGGAGGAAAAACTGAGTCTCCCATTGAAATTTATAATAAATCCAGAGTAGCCAGTGAGCAGGGAGAAATTAATGAGTCGGGGATTTACTATTATGACGTTCAGATCGATAATGAACGAAAAGAATTGTATGAAATCGCAGGTTCATTGCATAAGGCTTTAAATAACAATGAATTTTATCTTGTATACCAGCCCAAAATTAATATTCAGGAAAATAAAATATCGGGGGTTGAAGTATTACTCCGATGGGACAGGGGAGATAAAAAACCTGTAGGTCCTGGTGTATTTATAGATGTTGCTGAAAAAATTGGGTTAATTAGGGATATATCAAAGTATGTCATCGAAAATGTTATTAAACAGATAAAAATATGGGAAAAAGAAAATATTTCTATCCATTGTTCTATTAACTTAACAGCTCAGGAACTGACGGATCAGGAATTAATTGAATGGGCCGTAGGGAAGATTGAAAGCCATGATATTGACAGATCCATGATTGAAATTGAAATAACAGAAAGGGTTTTAAATAAAGAATTTGAAAAAATTAATAAGCACCTTGAGTATCTGAGAGAAATTGGTTATAAAATATCCATTGACGATTTTGGTACGGGTTATAATTCATTAATGATGATTGGTATGATCCATTATGATGTCTTAAAAATTGACAAATTTTTCTTAGACAGAATGTGCAACTTTGAAGACAGGGAATTGGTTCGAAAAATAATAGATTATGTCCATGTATTGGATAAAAAAGTTGTTGCAGAAGGTGTTGAAACAGAAAAACAACTTAATTTTTTAAAGGAATATGGATGTGATGAGGTACAAGGCTATTACTTTAGTAAACCTTTATTAGCAGAAGATTTTGCAAAATTTTATAAAGAGTTTTATAAAATGAATTAAGTGAATATGATTTCTTTCTTATTTACAATTACAGACACACCCTTTATGTTTGAGGACTTCAAATTTTTTAGAGGCTTTTATATATCAAGGAAAGCCTGAACTGAAGTCCTCATTTTTCATTTATAATGATTAGCATGCCTGGAAAAAACTTTATGGAATTTTCTTTGCAGGGGGAAAAAAGATATGTTAAAATACTTAAAAATCAGTATGAATTTAATTTTCTGTTAAATAAGGGGAGTAGATGGTTAGCATGTGTTTTATGCCGCAGTATGAACATTTTTATTGTTTTTCAGATGCAATGATGAACTGTGCTCTGACTGTCGCACCTATAAATAACAGTGAAATTGCAACATATGACCGTAAAAAATTTTTTGTGGGGATTTTATAAATATAAGGCCAGAAATTTTTGTTGAAGTCGGCGGCAAAAAGGCTTTTGATTTTATTGTTGCGGGTGCTCCTGCATTTTATTTAGTATCAGATAAGGTTGTTAAAGCATTAAAAGAATATAGTATAACTGGATGGGGGTCATATCCGGTAATCATTCATACAAAAACTAATGAAAAAATTAAAAATTATCATGCCTTTTATATTATTGGAAAAGCACTTAAGGCGGATAGAAATTTAGCTGAAAAAAAAGAGGTTATATTGCCAAATCAAACGAAAAAAATTAAACAAAAAGGGTATTTTTTTCCCCTTGATTCATGGGATGGCTCAGATTTTTTTTATCATATAGATACTTTTGGAATAACTGTCACTGAAAAAGTAAAGGTTCTTTTTGAGTCATTAAATATTACAAATGTGAGATTTATAAACTGTACAGATTATATTTGGGCATAACGGCTTACTTAATCTTTAAGGTTTTGGTTACAAAATCTGATGTGTTGGAGAGGGAAAAAGATGAGATATGAATTAGCAGGGAAAGAAGAACTACTAAAAATACATAATATTGTCCAGCAAACCATAAAAACGGTTTATCCAAAATATTACCCGAAGGAAGTCGTTGAATTTTTTTGTGAACATCATAATCAGGACGCCATATTAAAAGACATAGAAGAGAGACGGGTAGGAGTCCTTAGAGTAAATGATGAAATTGTGGCTACAGGAAGTTATGAAAATGATCATATTACCAGGGTTTATGTGTTGCCAAAACATCAGAATAAGGGTTATGGTACATTTATTATAAAATCTATTGAATCTGAAATAAGCAAAAAATATCATAAAGCTTTTTTGGATGCTTCCTTGCCTGGCGTTCATTTGTATGAAAAACTGGGTTATAAAACATTAGAGCATAAAAAATATTTCGTAAAAAATGATGTAGTACTGGTTTACGATATTATGGTAAAGGAATTACCCCATATTTGTACAGACATACATTATGACGGAAAAATTTTTATTCCTGAAATCAATTCTGAAAATGGTGAAGTCAATCAAGAGACAAGATTTTATTATCACCAAAATGGAGATTTGCTTTGGGGAGAATATGCTGGTGGAGATATCATCAAAGGAACATTAATTGGGACAGTAGCAAAAGATGGCAGACTTAATTTTACCTATCAGCATATCAATAAAAACAAAGAAATCAGAACAGGAAAATGTCAAAGTGTACCTACTGTCATGGAGAATGGGAAAATCCGGCTTGTCGAAAAATGGCAGTGGACCAATGGAGATTATTCAGAGGGCAGTTCTGTTTTAATAGAAATTTAGTGTTATTTAATAGTCTGAAAATTTTGTTGTGTTAAATATAAAAACAACTATTTATTTTTTGCCGGTAATGGTTCGGAGGTTTATTTTGGATATCTTATTACTAAAGAAAATCTTGTAAAAGATGATGAGGTTTTTGAATGGGACTATGAATCAGATAATCAGGAACGGGTAGCCAAAAATTTAGACGATTTGATAAGAAAATTTTATAACGAAGAAATTTATTGACAAGATGATAGTATATAAAAACCAGAGTTATTTTTCACTCTGGTTTTTTGATTGGTGGAATAATATATTCAAATTTCCTAGAATTGCAGCTAAATTGTTTTCCATATTAGAGGTTTAATGATTTTTA
>JAAYML010000045.1 GCA_012521395.1 Candidatus Epulonipiscium sp.
TTTATACTTCTTAAATAACAGGGAAGCATTATGTCCACCAAAACCAAGGGAATTTGACAGTGCATAGTTTAATTCCTGTTTTCTTCCAATGTTTGGCACATAATCCAGATCACACTCCGGATCAGGATTCTTATAATTTATCGTTGGTGGAACAAAGTCTTCCTCTAAAGCTTTAATGCATACAATGGCTTCCACCGCACCTGCAGCGCCAAGTAAATGTCCAGTCATAGATTTTGAAGAACTTACAGGGATCCTTTTGGCCTTTTCACCAAAAACCTGTTTTATAGCTAAAGTCTCAAATTTATCATTAAGAGGTGTACTGGTTCCATGAGCATTAATATAGGATACCTCGTCCGGGCTGATACCTGCTTCTTCCAGGGCTTCTTTCATAGCCCTTGCTGCTCCTTCCCCATCAATACTAGGGGATGTGATATGATAAGCGTCACAGGTTGCACCATAGCCAACAATTTCTGCATAAATTCTAGCGCCCCGTTTTTGGGCATGCTCCAGAGATTCTAAAATTAATATCCCTGCTCCTTCTGCCATAACAAATCCATTTCTGTCCGCATCAAAAGGAATGGAAGCCCGGTTAATATCTGTCGTTGTCGTCAAAGCCTGAAGGGAAGAAAAACCTGCAACCGACAAAGGGGTAATCCCTGCTTCTGAACCTCCTGCGATGATAATATCTGCTTTTCCCCTTTTTATCATTTCATAAGCTTCCCCTATGGCATGGCTTCCTGTAGCACAGGCTGTTACAACCGTTGAGCAAATACCCTTTGCTCCAAACTGAATCGCTATATTGCCTGCAGCCATATTAATAATAATCATCGGTATAAGAAGAGGAGAAACTCTTTTTGGTCCCTTGTTTAGTAATTTTTCATGCTCTTTTTCAATAGTCCCGATTCCACCAATCCCTGAGCCTACAATAACACCAAATCTTTCTTTGCAAACCTTCTCTAAATCAATTTCTGACAAGTCGATGGCCATTTTTGTTGCTGCAACGGCGTATTGACTGTATAAGTCCATTCTTTTTGCTTCTCTTTTATCCATATATAAGGACGGATCAAAATCCTTGACCTCTGCTGCCAGTTTTACTTCAAAATTTTCTGTATCAAAACGGCTGATAAAATCAATACCGCATCTGCCTTCTTTTATATTTGCCCAAAAACTATCAATAGAGTTTCCTAAAGGGGTAACACAACCCATTCCTGTAACAACAACTCTCATAAGTTCCCTCCATTCTAAATGCTGCCCATAGCCATGCCGCCATCAACGCAAATAATTTGTCCTGTAATATAGCTGGCTTCTTCTGAGGCTAAAAAACATACCAGGTCAGCTACTTCTTTTGCCTTACCGATTCTGCCCAAGGGAATAGCTTTAATGATAGCTTCTTTATATTTATCTGCTAAAGTATTGGTCATATCACTTTCAATAAAACCTGGTGCAATAGCATTAACGGTGATGCCCCTTGATGCCAGTTCTTTGGCTGCAGACTTCGTTATTCCATGAAGACCTGCTTTGGCTGCAGCATAATTGATTTGACCAATATTTCCGATAAGGCCTATGATAGAAGAAATATTGATAATTCTTCCGCTTTTTTGCTTTAACATGATTTTGCTCACATGTTTGATACAATTAAAGACACCTTTAAGATTTACCCGGATGACCTCATCAAATTCTTCTTCTTTCATACGCATAATTAAATTATCCCGGATAATACCTGCATTATTAACCAAAATATCAATAGAACCCATTTCTTTAACCGTTGTATCGATTAATTTCTGACACTCATCATAGGAACTGACATCTGCTTTAAAGGCCAGAACTTTTACGCCTTTTGATTTAATTTCTTCCAGGGTCTTTTGGGCTGCTTCTTCATTACTTACATAACTAAAGACGATATTGTTTCCTTTCTCGGCCAGCCTTATGGCAATTGCTTTTCCTATTCCTCTGCTGCCTCCTGTTATAAGAGCGGTTTTTCTGATATCCATAACTACCTCCCCAGTAATTCTAATGTTTTTTCTAAAGATGATATATCTTCTACATTACACACGGTCACATTACGGTCTATTTTCTTAATAAAGCCTGTTAAAACCTTTCCTGGTCCTAATTCTACAAAGGTATCTACACCATCTTCTAACATTTTTCTGATACTTTGCTCCCAATAGACAGAACTCATGACTTGCTTTGTAAGAATTTCTCTTATTTCCTTTATATCTGCATAATCGGCATTAACATTACTGATAATGGGTATTGTGGGTTCTGTAAAGGTTACTTTTTCCAACTCTTTTCTTAATTTTTCTGCAGCCCCTTTAAGTATGGAAGTATGAAAAGGTCCGCTGACGGATAGTGGAATCACTCTTTTGGCACCTGCTTCTTTAAGTTTTTCTTCTGCTGAATTTAATGCTTTTATTTCTCCCCCAATGACAATCTGTCCCGGACAATTATAATTGGCTACTTCCACAATCCCATCCTCAATTGTAGCAATTACAGCATCAACCTCTTCCCCGGATAGTCCAAGGACTGCCCGCATGCCCCCTGTCCCTTGGGGAACAGCCTCTTCCATAAACTGTCCTCTTTTTCTTACTAAACTTACTGCATCTTTAAAATCAAGTGCTCCGCCAGCAACCAGGGCAGAATATTCTCCTAAACTTAACCCTGCCACCAAATCTGCCTGAATTTGATTTTCTATGGCTCTTAATGCAGCAATACTGACAGTTAAAATTGCTGGCTGCGTATATTGAGTTTGATTTAATCTTGCATTTTTATCCTCAAAACACAATTCTTTAATATCAAAATCTAAAACTTCCTGGGCTTGATCAAAGACGTCCATTGCTTCTTTAAGATGACTGGCCAGTTCCTTTCCCATGCCTGCATATTGAGAACCCTGACCAGCAAAAATAAAGGCCGTTTTCATTGTCTCCCTCCATAACTCTATATTTCCGTTAAATATCAATCTTTCTATTGATTAATGCATTAAATTCATTGAACATCTCTTCTATAATTTCAGAACAAGTTTGCTCTTTATTTATCAGGCCCGCAATTTGTCCTGCCATAACGGATCCCATTTCCACATCCCCTTCTTTAACTGCCCGGGCCAGGGCTCCTTGTCCCAAGGCTTCAAACTGCTCTAAGGGAGCCGCTTCTTTTTCTAACTTTAAAAGTTCCCTCGACAGACGGTTTCTAAGAATTCTAACGGGATGACCCGTAGGTCTTCCGGTTACCACTGTATCAATGTCTTTAGCTTTTAAAACCCTTTCTTTATAGGCAGGATGTACGCTGCATTCCTTGGCTACCAAAAATCTTGTTCCTACTTGTACACCTGAAGCGCCCAGCATGAAAGCAGCTGCCATCCCCCTGCCATCAGCTATACCTCCTGCTGCAATAACAGGAATCTTAACCGCATCTACAACCTGGGGAATTAAAGCCATCGTTGTCAATTCCCCAATATGCCCTCCTGCTTCACAGCCTTCAGCAATGACCGCATCAGCTCCATAGCGTTCCATTCTTTTTGCCAGCGCCACAGAAGGAACAACGGGAATAACTTTTATACCGCTTTTTTTCCACATATCCATATACTTTCCGGGGTCCCCTGCTCCTGTTGTAACAACTTTTACGCCTTCTTCACAAACTAATTGGGCAACTTCACTGGCATTATCACTAAGCAGCATGATATTGACACCAAAAGGTTTATCCGTCAATTCTTTTACTTTTCTGATTTCTTCCCTGACATATGAAACCGGTGCATTAGCTGCAGCAATAATTCCAAGCCCCCCTGCATTGGAAACAGCAGATGCTAAATGATGGTCAGCAACCCAGGCCATCCCTCCCTGAATAATGGGATACTGAATGCCTATTTCCTTCCAAAATCGATACATTTTATTACCTCCTAGAAGAAAAGTCAGATGGATTCATCTGACCTTTATGCTTGTTTGGATTCAATATAATTTACGGCATCTTGTACAGTTTTGATACCCTCAATATCTTCATTGGGTATCTCCAGTTCAAATTCCTCTTCTAAAGCCATAACGATTTGAAACAAGTCTAAAGAATCCGCTTGTAAATCTTCCTGGAAACTGGATTCAGGTTTAATTTCATTTTTATCAATACTTAATTGATCTGCGATAATTTCCTGGATTTTTTCAAATATCATTTTATACTCCTCCTAATTTTTTATTTATTCCATTTAACCAGGGCTGAACCCCAGGTTAAGCCTCCTCCAAATCCCACTAAAACTAATAAATCATCTTTCTCCAATAATCCCGCCTTATCCATTTCATTTAATGCAATGGGAATTGTAGCAGCACTGGTATTACCGTATTTATGAATATTTTTATAAAATTTTTCCGGATCGATATTCATTTTTTTAGCCACTGCCTCCATAATGCGGGCATTGGCCTGATGGAGTAAAAAATATTTAATGTCCTCAATATGATAAGAGCTGTATTGCAATAATTTTTCAATGGTCTGGGGCACTACAGTCGTAGAAAAACGGAATACTTCTTTTCCGTTCATATGCATAACCTGTTTTTTTTCCTCTTGCTCTTCCATAAAGGGATTCTTCAAATGGACACCAGGGCAAAATAACAATTCATCTCCTCTGCCATCAGAACCGGTATCCACAAGAATTATTCCTTCTTTGTCTGTCCTTTGTAAAATAGCTGCTCCTGCCCCATCACCAAAAAGCACACAAGTATTTCTGTCAGACCAGTCAATGATTTTAGAATTGGTATCAGCACCAATAATTAAGGCTGTTTTACTTTGCCCTGTCCGGATAAATTGATAACCAATATTCAGGGCATATATGAAGCCTGTACATGCTGCTGTAATATCAAAACAAGTGGCATTATAAGCTTTTATTCCTTTTTGTACTAAACATGCTGTAGAAGGCATAATAAAGTCTGGTGTAGAAGTAGCAAGAACAATTAAATCGATTTCTTCTGCATTAATGCCTGCATCTTTTATGGCTTCTTTAGCAGCTTCTATAGCTAAATCGGATGTATTTTCACCAGATGATATTCTTCTTTCTTTAATCCCTGTCCTTGTAGAAATCCATTCATCATTGGTGTCTACTAAATCAGATAAAGAATCATTTTTAATAATTTGCTGTGGAAGAAAACTCCCTGTACCGATAATGCGAACCTCATACATTTTTAAACTCCTTTATTGATTAAGATGATATTTGTCTTTTAAAAATTTACTTAATTGACTAAGGGCTTTTACCAGTATATCTTCTTCTTCTTCTTTCAAACCATCAATCATGGCATTAATCATATCTGTGTGGAATTTTTCATGTATCCTGTAAGCCAGTTTTCCTTTTTTGGTAAGCTGGACTTGAACAATTCTCCTATCGTCTTCAATCCTGTTTCTTTCAACATATCCTTTCTTAACCAGACGGTTGATAGCGGTCGTTAAAGTTCCTACTGTAATTTTTAAATCCTGAGCCACTTCTGTCATGGTCCTGGGTTGATACATACCTATAGCTTCTATGGTATGCATTTCTTTAACGGATAAATCACTAAATGCACCTTTTTTTAAAGCCGTCTCTTCAATGGTCAGGATATCATTAAATATGTCTACCATCAGATTGTTTAATACTTTTTTTAAATATGTCATTTTAATTTCACCTCAAGTATCTTTGATACTCAAATATTTTGATAATCAAAGTATATATAATAAATTTATTTTTGTCAATAAAAAATTATGCCCTAAGACTTTGTATTCTTCTTTTTAAAAATATATTCCAGACTTTCATGGTATTATTTTTGATGCTTTGTGAAAAAATATAACTAGTTTATCATAAAGGAGGCTTATTATGTTTCACAGCAATCCAAGAGAAAATAAGGAATTAAAAGATCGAAGTGGTATGGATCAAATTTCAGATGAAAATAAAAGAAGAATTGAACAGTTAGAAAACCTGGTTGAAGCTCATACCAGAACAGAACGCCATCTTGAACAACACTCAGATATTGCATCCGAGGAGCAGTTGGAAAGAGCAAAAGAATTGCAAAGAATCCGGGAAGAAGAAATCGAAAAACTTGAAAACATTATAGCCTATGGAGAAAACTATGATAATGACGAACTTAAAAATGTGCAAAAAAATTATGAATACACCCAAGGGTATATTAATCATAATATAGACCACATGGATGAAGAAACCCTTAAGAAAACTTTAGAAAAACAAGAACACAGAAAGGAACAAATTGAATTTTTAAAAGATTAGAAAATAGAAGGCCAGATTCTCTGGCCTTTATTCATTAAGCAATTGACTTGCACGTTCGATATTCTTCTTTGTATCTTCTGTCATTCCCACTTTTTCAATAGCTCTTGTATTAACTTCTTCTATATCTTTTTCAACTTGAAGAATTCTTTCCAAATATCCTTTTGCAGTTTCTTTTTCTCCTTGTGCTGTATAATATTCTCCCACTGTAAGATATATTTCGGATATATCCTGATATCTTATGGGATTCATAGGATTAAGTTTTAAAGATTCTTCTGCCTTTTCTAAAGCTTCGTCAATTCTGCCCATTTTTAATAATAATTCTGCCTGTTTCATGGCAATATAAGAACTATAGGGTTCTAATTCATACACTTTTGTGTAATAACTTTCTTGTTCCAGTAATAATCCTGCCAGTTGCTCCTGATCATTTCTTTCGAGTATTTTATAAATTTGCTTATATAAGCTATCTAAATCAAACAATAAATCTTTATCTTGCGGTTCCCCTTCCCGGATAACATAATAAGAATTCCAACCATTATATTCAACTGCCTTCTTCATATAACCAATAGAATCTAAAACATCCTGCCCGGTTATTTTTTCCTGAAGCATAATATCCGTAGCCTTAACCGCATAATTTCTTGCGATTTGCCATGATACAGGAAACAGGATTAAAACCATTCCTAAAAGAAAAGCCATCCAGGAAGCTATTGAAAAATCCAGGTCCTTTTTCGCCTTTATGCCATTAGCGCAACCTAAAATTGCAAAACAAATCAACGGAAGAGAAAAATATGAAAAATTAAAGTCAATAATACTATGGGTAAACAACATTAAAACAGGTATTAAAGTTAATGTTACTGAAATTCCTTTTTCAGATTTTCTGTTTTTAAAATATAAAATAATTAAAGCTGCTACTAAAAATATCAAAGTTAAAATCCCCAACAAACCTGTTTCAAGCCATAGCTGTAAAGGAAAACTGTGTGCTTCCGTAGAGCCATAATTATAAGATTGATACTTTTGGTACATAGCAGACCATGCATTGCCCCCAGCTCCCAAAAACCAATGGTCTTTTAGCATAATTAGTCCATCTCTATAGAAATTATTCCTGCCTGAAACAAGTTCCGTAAAAGAAGTCATTTCTCTAAAACGAACCACTAAGAATTCTGGCAAAATCTTTTCATAAAACCCTGTCTTAATAACTGCAATTCCTCCAGCAAGTCCTGCAACAAATAACACTGCAATTGCTATTTGATAGGTCCTGGTTGAAATTTTAGAAAGAAAAACATGAAAATATAAGAATACATATGCAAATAATAAGGCAAATCCAATAGCTGCTAAAACAATAAACCATCCCTTGAATATTGAAACTTGTCCTCCATTCATGCTTTGAGAAATCATATTACTTAGCTCTTTCCCCGAAAATAAGGATAAAACTACAGCTGGTAAAGGAAAAAGAACCATTTCTAAACGTTTTTCTTTAGTTGGAATGATAAGAATTAAAAAAAGATAAATGATAGGAACAAAAAGGATAGCTCCTCTTGATACAGTAGTATACAAGACTGTAAGAGGCAGTACGCCTAATGCTGCATAAATTGCTTTTTGATATCTTTTTTCAACCAGACCTCCAAGAGCAATCAGTATAAAGAAAAGCATTCCCATATATGCTGCAAAACTATTGGAATATTGAAGCACCCCGCATATACGACCAAATTCATCAATATATCCGTCAAAACCAAAAAAATTATTAATAATTCCTCCAAGACCTGCATCAATCCCTAATAAGGCCGCTGTGACAGCACTTAAAGCCAATATATTAAGCCAAACAAAAAGTTGTCTTTTACTTCTTGTTATATCTGATAACATGATAAAGACAGCCACATAAGATAAATACCTGAAGATATACATTAAAGTCCCGTAATGACTGGCTGCTTTCCCAAAAATCAAAGGCAGGATATAACAAATCGGAAATAATAAAACTGCAATAAATAAAAAGCTATCTATTTCCAAGTTTTCCTTTTTTTTAATTTTTATAAAAGACCATAAAATAAAAATTGCAAATATTGCAATTTGAACTGGAACGATTTCCCTCTCAAAAAAAAGACCTCTTGGAAAAGGAAGAATAAATAAAATTAATCCTAAGCCTATGTTTACTATCCATTGAAGAATTTTTTCCTGTCTCATTTGCTCCTCCATGTACTCGTAAAATTTACTTTATTATTATATCATACAATTTATCTGCAAAAAACCTTATATTAAAATTTAACTGTTTTTCTTTTCAATTTAACTAAAAAAGGGGGACATCCCCCCTAAATAACATTAATCAATCCTAAAACGGTAGATTTATTATGTATTTCTATCATACCATTTCTAAGAGAAGCAATTTCACCTATAGAAAGTGCTCCTTCAAGCGGATACAGAAGTCTTTCCTGAATATTCGTTAACTCACTCTTAAAGTGGTCTTGTAAAAACATTGCCCTGGAAATACAGTCAAAAAGAAATGGCTTGTACTTATTTGGAGCATTCTTAACACATTCTTCTACAACCTCTATAGATGATTGAAATAAAGTATGCCTGTCTCCTTTTAAAACATACACAATGCTGTTTTCAGGAATATCTGCAACACAAACAATTTCATCCTTATCCGTTAAATTAATCGGATCTCTGACAATTAACTCATCATCGGTTTTAAGAATTCCAAAAGGATGGTCTTTGGCAACTTCAAAGAAATCTGTACTATATAAAATAATACCCTCTTCTTGTTCGATAATCGCCCTGTATAATTCAAACGGGTTTTGGAAATCTAATTCTTTCATTGTGTTATGCTGAGCTTTTGTAACGGTAAAAGGTCCGGCTAATTGTTCCCAACCATGTTTAACTTCAAAAACAGTTTGATTTGGAATGACAGATACAATCGCTGCATCTTCGAACAAACCTTCATTGTTAAATACACAGGGACGGTGTTGAAGATCATAATAACCTGCTCCACCACCAAAATATGTAACCTCCGGACCTAAGTTATCATAAACGATATCTGTCAGTTCTTTCATTCTACTGGATAAACCATCCGCTAAGACAATTACCGTCGAACCTTTTATCTCTTGTGATATCTGAAAAGGTTCGGCCAGATCAGGTATAACCATCGTTGAAAAAATTGTTTTAAATTTTTCCAGGATAAAACCATTTTTACGCATTTCTGTTCCAACCAATAAACCTGGAAAAATTCCTCCAAAAAATTTTATCATGCTGCGGTTCATAAAGGTAATTAAGTTGTTTACCAATTCTCCTGATTCATCACCAACTAGTACTATAAGCTGTTCATCTTCAGCAATATCCAGGCCTTTAACGTAAGCTTGAAGTTCTAGTAAATCGTCAAAATACATGGTTACACCTCCCATTTAGCTATATATCATTAACCACCTTGTTTTATTATATCATAATTAAAAATTTTTTCAATAATACTATATAATAAGTAAAATTACCTAATTTATAGAAATTCAAACACTTATGATTAATTAAAATTTTCAAGGATCCATTTTAAAAAAGGCTTCCTGCATTCTTCAGGAAGCCTTTAAGTTAAAGGACTTATTTACTAATAGTAATATATGATATTTTCACTATAGTCTTTTTGCAAATCTTTTTCCAGGAATTCTAAAAATCTCACCAATAGGGCAGAAGCTTCTGATCTTTTTAACTGCTTATGGGCATTAACATTATTATTATTATTATCTCCGCCTATAATTCCTGCTTCTGCCGCCATGTAAACGGCATCTTTTGCCCAATTAGGAATTTTACTGTCATCCGAAAAAGAAGTTTTATATCCTGGAGCAGGTGCTTTACCTTCTAAGCCTAAAACCCGGATAAGAATAGTAACCGCCTCTGCTTTGGTCAAAGGTTCATTGGGATTAAAACGATAATCTGTGCCTCTTGTGATAATATTTTTCTCAAAAGCTTTTTTAACATATTGATAATCCGGATGGGAAGAATCAATGTCTACAAATATAATTTCTTCTACTTCTCCTTTTTTCTTTCTGCTGCTTCTTTTACTTGAACTGTCGGCTTCTTCATTTCCTCCGATATCACAAGCCTTAACCACTGCTTTTACAAAATCAATTCTTGTCATACTGCCATCGGGAATAAAGAAGGATGTATTCCCTTCAAAAACGCCAAGAGAATATAGTTTTTCTATGTCTTGCTGTGCCCAGTGACCAGCCGTATCCCTGAATTTGGGAACAATTAATCTTTCAACTTTAGGTACCTTTGAAGCTTGAAGAGAAATGGTTCCTTGATTTCTTCCAAAAGGATCGATGCCTTCATCGGTTATTCTGGGAAGATTGTATGTGTATTGGGATATCATCCCTTCTTTAACAACTTGAATATAGCCCCCGTTAAAGCTTGAGAAATTGGCTTCGTTTTGAGAATACTGCAGGGACTTTGTTGTACTGTCAGAAACCTTTACACTTACAGTTCCTTCCCAGGATGAATTTTCATTTTCTCCCTGGGCTTTTCTGTTAATTGTATAAACGTAATCGAGAAGCTGCGTCTGGGTACTGCCCCAAAAGTTTTTATAGCCGACATCCCCGCCAGTAATTTTAACCTGGGCAATACCTTCTCCCCCGTTAATTTCATAACGTTTCAAAGCTTGTATATTGCCCGAATAAAAATCTATAGCAGGGCGGTTGTCAATAATATCTGACTGAAAAAATTGAATATCACTGTTCGTTAATTTAAAAGTATCCTGACC
Organism: Candidatus Epulonipiscium sp.; assembly: GCA_012521395.1. Lineage (GTDB taxonomy): Bacteria > Bacillota > Clostridia > Lachnospirales > Defluviitaleaceae > JAAYML01. The sequence goes on from JAAYML010000045.1 coordinate 10,959, forward strand.
AATGGTTACATTTTCTGTATATCTTGTTACCTTTGTATTGGCTATGGTTTGCCCCTTACCCGTTACAGGGGTATAAGTAGTAATTAAAGTTACATTTCTAGTTAATTTACCTTCTATATCTATATCTTCAGGGCTTAAAGTAAAAGTATAAGTAGCCTTTTTCTCTTCTTGCTTTTCATCAATTTTTACATTAACCGTTCCAACAAAGACAACAGGTTTTCCTGATAAGAATACAACTTCCTTGTATTGAAACTCATCGGATACGCCACCGGAAAATTCTATCGGCGCAGCCCAGGCCATACTATGAAACAACAGTATAAAAATCATTGTCCAGGCAAGCTTTTTCATCTAATCTTCCTCTCTATTTTACTATGATAACTTTGGCCTTCAGGTCATCACGTATTATATATAATCTGTCGTTTTGCTTTAACTGATCGCTGGTAATGATTTGACCATTTTTAATAATTATAGCATCTTCCAAAGTTAAATAGAAGGAATCTTTTCTGGCCATCCACTGATCTTTTCTTGAACTCCAGTCGGCTGCATTGGCTATATGAATTCTCCATCCTGTCCATTTGTGATTTTCTGGTGCTTCCAGGGCAACGCCGCTGGTAACTCTTAATTTTAAGAGAGAATCTCTGTTTTTTTGCACCATAATTGCCACTACTCTGTCGCCATCAGTATAAGCATAAACATATCGGTCTTCCAAATTGTTTTCTCTTGCATAATTGCTGTCCTCATCAACGGCATAATCCCCATAATAGAATTCTTCAGATGAAATGATTCTTCTTTCGTCTAAATCGTAAATCACCGTATCTTCATCATAGAACAATTCCTTGCTCGTACTAAAGGCTTCCCAACTGTTATTATTCAAATATGCAAAGTCTTTTAGCATGAGGCTGTTTCGGCTGTTTCTGAATACAGCATCCAACCTGCCTTCATAAATATAGAATTGACCTATGTTAGAATTATTAATGCCTTCATTATATACATAAACAATATTAGCAGCCATTGAACCAGCTGAATCGTCGCCTACAACAAAGACATCCATGCCTGGATCTAAAGCACTGATATCCGACAGACGTCCGTTTTTGATAATAATCGTACCTTCATTAAAAGTTAAATTCTTATGGCTGACTTCTAGTTCCATCGAATTACCATACCAGTTGATATCTTCTATCCTGTCGGTATAAACACTTTCAGATTGATTTTTTAACACCATACTTTCTACTCTGTCAGTGCTAAAATAATCCTTAACGGCTAAATACACCGTATTATCTTTGTAATACTTTAATTTCTCAGGAGATATCCTTTGACCACCAATATGAATCGGTGAACGCTCATCATAAGAAATAGTTTTTGAACTGCCTACGTTTTCCCAGCCTCCGTTTCTAAAAATTTTTAAGTCTGTTAAAGTTAATTCTTTCTTGATGACATCTGCCAGGGCCAATTTCCCTTTATATAGACCTTTAACTTCAACAGATTTACCTTGAACAGCCATTCTGCTTATCATTTTCGTATCGATTTCATCAAAATAAAGTTTTACTTTATCCCCTTCATAAAGGCTGGATAGGGGTACTTTAAGTCCGTCTTTTAATAAAATTGTCCCAGAGTTTGTAAAATAAGTTTCTTCCTGACCATTATCCAATTTGACAATCAGTTGGTCCCTGTCAATTTTTTTGATGGTTCCAAACCTAATTTTACTGCCCTCTGGAATATGACCCGGAGCAACTGTGGAATAACCTTCTAAATAAGTGACCTTATTGTTTTTCAACTCTAAATAGACTTCCATCCCAGGTTTAAAGTCACTGGGCTCTGCATTAAGCGTATCAATCCTTAATATATAATAGCTGTTGAAAGGAAAAGTACGGACGCTTCCGTCATATTCTTCTACAGTTACCTGTTTTTCTCCCATTTCAAGTAAAAAACCTTCTGCTGTCTTTATATTGGTATCTGCAAATACTTTGGGCGTATTTGCAGATACCATACATAAAAGCAACAAAGCGATTGTTATTTTATTCATTGCTTTTTTCCACATCGCCTTCACCCCTATCTTTTGCTGCCAATAACCATGTATTGGCCTAGTCTGTCAATATAATCTCCTATTGCCATTTGTATATTGTCATGGGTTTGCTTGATGGTTCGCCATTGTTTATTATAATAATCATACCTGCTAAAGGAAACGTAATTCAACCTTCTTAAAGAAGAAAGATTACCATCATAATCAAGATTTAATAAAATACTTGAATTTAAATGTTCCATAGCTGTATTACTTTTTCCAACGTACTGATAAGCTTCCAGGACATAGCCGGTCGAAAGAGCAGTTTGTCCTTTTTCTAGATTTGGATTATTCGTAGCCGGATACATTCTGAATCTTACACCTGCAGATTTATTATTGCTGTTGGCAAGCATTGTTTCTGTTTTAAAAGCATTGGGATTGAGAACTAAAACAAAGTCCCTGCCTATAACTGTAATATCTTTTGCATAATAAGAAGTAACCACTTCTGCAGGTATACTGATAACGATTTCTTTTGCTCCTGCTAAATCCCCTCTGATTAAATCAATGGTCAATGCCTTATTGTAATCATTTCTGCCTATAAACACTTCTGCAATAGTACCCTTTTTACTGCTTATGGTTTTTTCACTTAATCCACCATCTGTATCTGGTATCCCTGCGACATTTCCTGTTCTTACAGTATTACTTTCCATTGAAGCTTGTGAAATATTAAATTCTCCCAGCGCTTTTACAACGAATTTATAACTGGTTCTTGGTTCTAAATCTTCGTATACAAAACTGGTGGTTTTACTTGTTCCTACCATTTCAATATTGCTGTCATTAATGACCACATAAATTTCGTATTCTATGGCACCAGGAACAGGAGTCCATGTTACTTTTATATACCTGTCATAAATTAAATCAGCTGTCACTTTTTCCGGAGGAGTAACTTCCGGAAGAGAATATTTTATGCCGTAAACATTACTTGCTCCTCCATCCTGGTTAATTAATATAACGCCTGAACTATCCTTATTACCTTCAGGGGTTACCACCTTAACCGTTTCCCCATCTATAAATTCCACTTTTGTGGCTTCTATACCTGATTCAAGAATATAAGGTACACCATCAATATAGAAAACCTTTTGACTGCTTTCTCCTTCTGCTTTCTTAAGCACAGGATTAAAGTATACTTTGGCGCCTGGTTTAAATCCATAACCTTTTAATTTGATTTCTTGTCCACCTTCAATGGATATGGTCTTTAATTCGGTTAATTCATTAATATCCGTTATTTTAGTAATTTTAGGATTACTAATATAGGTAAATGGCTTAGGCACCTTTGCCATTGTTCCATCAGGGTTTTGAATCTTTACTTCTACAGCTCCTGGTTCGTGAGAAGGCGTTACTAAATAGATAAATCTTCCATCTGCTGAAACGGTTACATTCGTAGCAGGTACTTCTCCAAAAAAGACTTGTATTGTACCTGAAAAACCTGCCATAGTGCTTCTGAAGTCTTTACCCTCAATGGTCACATTGGTTCCACCCGTTGATGGACCACTGTCAGGTGTCATACTGATTACCTGAGGATTACTTTCACCCTTGATAAAGGTAATATAAATCGGAGGAATTAATTCATCAGAAGAAGCTGTACCTCCATCTTCATTTAATACCACTAAACGATAATATTTTCCAATATTTTTTTCAGATACAGCAGGCATTTCAAAGCTTAAACTGGTAGGAAGGCCTGAATAATCCACTTGACCAGGCTTGATGTCTAAAATTTCCCCAATAGAAATTACGGCATTTTCTCTAAAGTCCCTGCCAATCACTTTGATGGTATTGCCACCATTAATATTGACTCTTACTATTCTTGCCGTTACTTCCTTGCCATCAATGGTAACGGTTTCGGATACAGAAGAAATATTTTGATTTGTAATATCAATGATGCTTGGTTTACTATCCGGATTTCTATATTCAAAATTAGCCTGTGCTGTTCCGCCATCTGGATTGATAAGCCTTACAGGAACAACCCCAACGGTATGATAAGGCGGTATTGTTACAGAAAGTTCCCCACTTGAAATATATATCACTTGAGGAGCATAACCTCTTTCTACAATAAACCTTCTGTCTTCAACAGCAAAACGGATCAGTTCACTAAATGGATATCTGTTTCCATCGCTGTCAACTAATAAATTGGTATTAATAAAAGATTCTTCATCATTAAAACGTTTAAACGTATTAGAATAAATGACATCATTATATTTAATGACAACCCTGATTTCAGAAAAACTGTCATAGGTATCGTCATACTCTGCTTTATATATGGCTGTAAAATCTTTCTCTAAAGATACCTGGGCATTTCCCTGGTTAATCAGTCCGGAATTAGCCTGATCTCTTGGGATGTTTTTATTCGTATTATCTCCAAATCGTACCAGAGTCATGGTTCTTGTTTCTTTTTCGCTGACAGACTTATAAACTTTAATATTGGATTGTCTAAAATCTTCCCCATAGATGCCAATATTAGTATTTCCCATTCTGTTTCCTACACCAGGGGATACCTTCGTAATTTTGGGTTTGGAACCCTGGTAACTATAGTAAACGGTATTGGATCTTCCTGAATCGTTATTTTCTATAAAGACTGGTACCGTTCCACTTCCCCTGGGAGTTACCACTTTAATATATGTAGCTGAAAATTCTACAATTAAAGCTTGTTCCATGCCAAAATATATTTTGGGCAAAAGAGGAGAATCATAATAATAACTATACAAAGGATGATCTAATTCCTTTTTGTCCTTTTCAGGATCAAAAGTCATATCATGCTGACCATTATTGTTTAAATCCCTGTATGGTTCATTCTCATCTCTGATTTGGTTTCGGTTATAATCTTCATAAGGCTCAAAAGTCCTGAAATCACTTCCAAAAATTTCTACAACTGCACCACCGGCAGCAGTCCCTGACGTTGGTAAAATTCTTTCTATTCTTGGATTACTGCTTGGAATAACGTAAGTATAAGCGTTTTCTTTTGAAGCACTTCCCCCATCAGGATTGATAACAACCACAGGAACAGATAATCTGCCTACACCTTTTTCCGCCATTAAATCCCCACTATAAGGAGGAACTACAACCGTTATGCTGTCGCTTGTAGTAGAAACCTGAATATTGGCTGGGGCTACTTCTACCCCGTTAATAAATACTCTTACTTTTTCAAAGCCATTATCCATAAACTCTTTACCTTTAATGGTTACCACATTGCCTCCTGCAACACTCCCTTCAGAAGGAACCACTTCATCGATAACAGGAGTACTTTGAGGTTGCTTGTAATAATAAAATCCATCTTTATCTTTTTTGGTATCTTTTTTGGTATCAGGGTTTTGAACCGTCACATCGTACCATCCGTCAGCAGGTAAAATAGGCACTGTAAAGTAAATGGTATTTTTATCAACCACTTTAACTAAATCACCAATCACTTCTCCGTCTTTTACTTCAAAAGGCGTTACAATTTGAAGGCTAAGACCAGAATCTTGCTGTATGGTAATATTTCCTCCGGAAACCGTTAAATCATATAAGCCTCCGCCAGCTTTGTCCGCTTGTAATTTACCTGACTGAACATTATAGACGATTTTATAATCGTTGCCGATACCATCAGAAATAACCGGCACACCTGAATAATCGACATCTAAGGTATAAAGCTTTCCCCCTGGCGCCCGCAGCAAAATACTATGATAATAACTTGCTACTTGTATCCTGCTGTTTTGCACAGAAATAAGAGGTGTATTGGGTGTAAAAGCCACAAGCTCAATTTCTTTAGTTGCTGTATTGATATTATAAGAATTAATATCTTCTCCTTCTAGCAATATCCTGGTTCCTATTAAGCGGTAAATGGCACTTTCTCCGCCTGTAGGATCAGGTTTTAAAAAGTTTTCCCCTTTTACAACGACTAAAGTTCCTGTATTTCCTTTTCGAGGTTCAATCGATGTAATCTTGGGATTGGTAAAGGTTTTTACATAACTGAAGGGGTAAACATCCATTCCACCTTCTATATTCATCACTTGGAGTTGGGTTTGTCCTTCCCTGCCCGCAGGTGCTTTAAAAGTAATGGTTTTACCATCAGCACCCCTGTTAATTGGAGTCACTTCTTTTCCATCAATAAAAACCTTAACCCCATCTGTAAAGTTGCTTCCCGTAACGATGACCTCTTCTCCACCTTCAACCGATACGACATTAGGATTTACACTTTGAATGATTGGATTTTTGGAAGTCTCCGGATTTACAAATTCAATAAAATCATTCATCTGTGTCTCTAAACCAGTTTCCCTGGAATTTCTCATGGGATTGATTACTTTAATAAAGGTTTTACCTAAAACAACCCCTGCCGCAGGGCTGCCTTCTTCTAACTTAATTAATATCTTTGTTCCCATTTCGTTACCACTGGAACCATCCAGTTCTCTTCCGTAAGCATCAAATACCTTAAGGTAAACTTCATCTTTACCTTTAAGGCTCTTACCTGGATCATTAAAGTCCGAAGCAGGATTGTTCTTATCAATAATCAGATTGGGTCCCAATTGCACAATAGGATATCTTATAACTTCCCTGCCGTCTTCATTGGTGTATTTATGAATCATGAAATTTTTACCATAAATCGCAATATACCTGTCCGAAGGAATTTGAAATGTCCCACCATTATTAACGACTTGTATTTTGTTGGGCACTGCTTCGGTAATTTCAGGTTTAATCTTACTTACTATAAAGGTATAGCCCTTTTCTTTAACCGCTCTTTCCTTAAAAACAATTTTACTGCCGTCTTCCTTTGTAAGGACTGTTTCTGTTTCAATGACAACATCTCTTACCGGATTTATATCTGCATCCGTTACTTGAGCTGTTCTAACGATAATCTTGTCTAAATCTTTATTAAAGAAAACCTGATATTCACCATTATCTTTAACAAAAGCTGCTTTATTTCCGATAATTACCCGGATAATTCTTTTCGCAGATACTATCTTTATCTGCGATGGACCATATGTACCCTGTCCATAATCGATCTCCAATTCCTCTGGAGATGAATTTTGATTCACCGTAAGGGTAGAATCCTGTGAAGGGGTAAATTCAGATATATTCAGGCTGCCCAAAAATTGACCTGAAATAGTTACTAATTCCCCTGTATCAGGACCTTTATTAGGCTGAACATCCACGATAACTGCTTTATTACTTCCGTCAATAATGGTAAATTTCTCAGCTAAAACTCTTTCCCCGGTAACTTCTTTCATAGGGTCTTTACCCGGAGAAATTTTATTGGTTAAAACAACATAATATTCCCCTACAGGAAGTTTGGGTACCTGGGTTGTTAAAGTATCCTTTTCATCGGAAGAACTCTTTGCCTTATAAGTAGTATTAACCCCTTTATTGGCATTTGAATATAAATCTGTTCCAGATAAATCTTTTAAGAAAAAGACATCGTATTCATCTAATTTATCTGCTGTAAAATAAACAATATCTCCTGCTTCCCCCCTGTTGGGAAACATATTCAGATCGCCTTCAATAGCCAAATCCGTTATAAATCTGAATTGATCCTTGTAAGTATAATTAATTTGAATATCTACGCTTTTCTTTTGATTATTATCATTAAAATCGATGTCATATACCTTAAAACTGCTTGAAAAAATGAATTCCTGAAGACCTAATGAACCTGAAGGTTTTGAAATAGTCACTTCCGTGGCATTACTAAAAACCCCAAGTGTCGTATAAGAGTTTCCCGTTCCATAGCGGGCAACAATATTCGTGCCATCCACATTATTTAAACGGGTTCCCCTAATCACTAAATCATCTGTTCCTATTTTCACATTCCTGCTGATATCCGTTAAATTGGGCATATTGGCTTCATTAATAGGAATCGTAATACCTTCAATAGAAAGAAATTCACCTAATTGGTTTTCAGATATTTCAAACTGCAAAATCCCATCGGAATTTACTTTAGGTGTACCTAAAGGAATATAACCTTCCCCATAGGTAATAATCCCAACACTTGCATCTTTCAAATGCTTACCTGTAATGGTAATATAGGCATTGTTAAAGATACGGTTTCTGTCATAAGTTTTACCAATCGTAATACTCGTAATACTAAAGTTATTCATATCGAAAGCATATACAAAATCTGATGGTAAAAGAGAAATATTAAAAATCAAAACCATTAAAAACGCCAGATATCTTTTAAGCTTTTTTCTCATATTCTCAACTCCCAGACTCAATTTCTTCTTGCCTTTTAGTCTTCTATCACAACATAAATTCCCGCCTTCTTAACGAATGCCCTTATCTTTTGATTGATTAAATCGGTATAACTGTCTTCTTTCGTCCAGGTTCTTCTGATTTCATCATAACGGTATATGGAAAGATTTTCTCCACTGCTGTTCTTATATGGAATGGAAATATAAAGATTATCCCAATTGCAATTACTTGTAGAAATTTCAATAAACTCGGATTTAATTTTTTTATCTTTGAGTTTGTCTTTAATGGCTTGTACAACTAAAGGCTTCGCCCTCCCAATATTGATATTGATTTCTTTGGATGAAGCATTTTCTTTTAAGGTCAAATAATAAAAAGTAGCATCTACATCTTTTGTTTTAAGCAATAAGCGATTAATATAATCATTTCTGTTGCCTATATAATTTACTGTTTTATTGAGTACTTCTTCTCCCATTAACTTATCCAGGTTCAATTCTAAAAGATAATAATCGCTGTATTTTGACCTTAAATATAAAGTATCATGACTCACATACGCATCAGATAAAACTTCTCCTTCGACGGTTCTTGTTTTAAGATGATAACCTTCTGTCGGAATCTCATCGCCTTTCTCAACAACACTAAGACCTCCATAAATAACCGTTTCATGGTCACTGTCATTTTTAATAATAATATTGTATAAGCCTGCTTTCAGCCTTCTGCTACCCGTTGGCAGATATACTTTTAGATAAGATTTTCCGTTATTATCTTGTTCGACAAGTACCTGGTCTGCTTGTGTATCGTTAAAAAAGACTCTTACAGAAGATTTATAAAAATCGTCACCATATATTTTTATATAACTGGAAGATGCATAGCCCTCAATAACGGTTTGTACCAGAACCCCTTCTTCTGATACGGAAGGGGAAGCCATAGTAGAAAATTCCCATGATATTGGCTTATTGTATCTTTGCCCTTCATCAATCATCCCGTTATCCGAACTGTCATTTCTCACAATGTTCCCAGAAATATTAACCACATATTGGGTTTGGGGAACAAGTGGTTTTACTGGAATATATAAATAAGCTTTTTGATTGGTCCTGTCTTGTTTAAACAGATATGTATGAATCATTTCAGGATTATCCCTGCAAAGTATAATAAAATCACGGTCTAAAAAGTCTGAATTGCTTCCAATTGCCATCACACTGCTGCCCAGTAAATTATCAATCCCCAGATATGGATTAAATTCCAGTTTCCCATCAATATCTTCAAAAGTAATCTTTAAAAAATTCCTGTCCTTTAAGATCTCATGAGATAAATTCTTTTCATTAAACCAGGGATAACCTCCCACAGATTGAGGATATACTTCAATAACCTTTGGTGAAGATTTAGACAGTAAAACAAATCTGAAAGGGTCTGTAATATAATCCTTATTATCAAATACCAAATTATCTCTATAAACTACGGACTCTTTTGTTTGTAAACCATAATTGTAAACAAGTTTTAAATCCATTGATGCAGTATAATCTTTAAGACCTGTCCCTGCAGTATAAACCACAACAAATTTATAATCACCTGAATGCCTGAATTCTTTAATCTTATCTAAATTATCTCTTCTTATCCTGACTCTTAGTTTTGAGCCATTTACTACCGATATATCTTCTTTTTCCATGATAATATCTTGCTCATCAACAGGAAGCAATAAGGCTTCTCCTGCAATAGGACGCAGGATGACTTTTTCAACGCCCCTGTTAAAATTTTCTCCTAAAAGATAAATATCAAAATAGCTTTGCTTATTATCAAAAATATAGTCTTTACCATAATATACGGTCATTTCAATATCGGAAGCATTAATTCCACCTGCAAGTTTTTTGACTTCATCTTTGTCCAAAGTCAAAATAAGGGTATTTTCATCTTTATACTGAACATTATTTTTGGCTAAAATAATTTCCCATGCACCCGTTTTTAAGTTTTTCAATTCAACAAACTCTATATCCTCTTTAAAATTTTGTCCTTTTACAGTCATTTTTATGGAATTATAACTTTCTGCCGGCGATAAGACACTTCCGTCAAGATATTCTATTTCTATATCGTATAAACCTGTATATTGTTCCGATGAAAATTTTTTGGCATTTTCACCAGTTATATTAACGACCAGTTCCTGATCATTTTTTTTCTGAATATCCTTTTTATCTATAGTAATAACCAGGGCATCATTGACTCTTATTAAACGGATTTCTTTAATATTATCCGTAAGCCCCGTTCCTCTTATTGTAAAACTCCATTGCCCTTTTTGCCAGATGTCTGTAACCTTTGCCCCATTGTTTTCTAAAGCTTCAATTTTCTTTTCTGCTGCCTGTAAGTTCTGAGGAATTATACAAACTATTAATAATAAAATAAAAATCAAAAACAGTCCCCTTTTACGCTCTATATAAAAACCCAATATAATCCCTCCTCATTTTCATCCCAAAATCAAATTATAAAGCTTTAATCATTCCATCTTTACCATTTATTTAAATCTAAAAAAGCCCTATTTTATATAATAATATCGACATAATTCGTATTTGCCTTTATAAAAAAA
>JAAYML010000046.1 GCA_012521395.1 Candidatus Epulonipiscium sp.
ATAATTAAATAATATAAGGAGGCTTTCTTTAATGAGCAAAAAGACTAATAAAACCAATAATAATAACAAGAACAATAATAATGTAAATGTAGATTTTGCAAATGAATTAACCCCTAATAAGACTAATAAAACAAATAACAACAATAATAACAACAATAATAACAACAATAACAATAACCGTAATAATTGCAAATAAGATAAAAAATCCCCGTGATCATCATGGGGATTTTTTCTGATTTTGAATAAATAAATAATATTAATAATTACTATCAATTAAATATTGACCTTAGATTAAAATAATTGTATAATAAACTCAACCCCTCGTAGGGAGGGGTATAAAAATTGAGCGGGGAATGATAGATATTATGGAAAAAAAACAATTTGATATATCTGGTATGACTTGCGCAGCTTGTGCCAGGGCTGTGGAAAAAAGTGTAAGTAAGCTGGACGGCATAGTAGAAGCCAACGTCAATTTTGCTTCTGAAAAATTAAATGTCCAGTATGATGAAAATAAACTTAAAATAGAGCAAATTATTCAAGCTGTTGAACATGCAGGTTATAAAGCTGAGGAATCTGTTGAAAATAAGAAAAAAGACGATAAAGATAAGGAAATAATAAGTTTAAGAAATAAGCTGATTTTTGCTGCAGTTTTTACAATTCCTTTATTGTATATTTCTATGGGGCATATGATAGGTCTACCTTTACCTGGATTTTTAACAGGGCATGAAAACGCTTTAAATTTTGCTTTGATTCAATTCATCCTGACCATACCTGTGGTCATTGCGGGTTATAAATTTTATACTGTAGGATTCAGGACTTTGTTTAAAGCTTCTCCCAACATGGATTCTCTTATTGCCCTGGGAACTGGAGCAGCCATTCTTTATGGTCTCTTTGCCATTTATAAAATTATGACAGGTACTCATGAAGAAGTGATTGCTTATTCCATGGATTTATATTTTGAATCGGCAGCCGTGATTATTACTTTAATTCTTTTGGGCAGATATTTTGAAGCCTTAGCCAAAGGCAGGACTTCAGAAGCCATTAAAAAACTGATGGGTCTTGCCCCAAAAACGGCTGTGATTATAAAAGAAGGCAAAGAAGTAGAAATCGCTATTGAAGAAGTAAAGGTCGGAGATATTATTGTCGTAAAACCTGGGCAAAAAATACCCGTAGACGGAGAAGTTATTAAAGGAACAACGGCAGTGGATGAATCTATGTTAACAGGTGAAAGTATTCCGGTAGAGAAAAAAACAGGGGATCCGGTCGTGGGTGCTACAATTAATAAAACGGGTTCAATACAATTTAAAGCAACAAAAGTTGGTAAAGATACTGTGTTAGCCCAGATTGTAAGACTGGTGGAAGAAGCCCAGGGGTCAAAAGCGCCTATTGCAAAAATGGTCGATGTCATTAGCAGTTATTTTGTACCAGTTGTTTTAGTCATTGCTTTTGCTGCAGGCGTACTCTGGTATCTTTCCGGAGAATCTTTGGTTTTTTCTTTAACCATGTTGATTTCGGTATTGGTGATTGCCTGTCCTTGTGCCCTGGGTTTAGCAACACCGACTGCTATTATGGTGGGTACTGGAAAAGGAGCTGAATATGGTGTTTTAATTAAAAGTGGTACAGCTCTGGAAACGGCTCATAAAGTCAATACGATTGTTTTTGATAAAACAGGAACCCTTACAGAAGGAAGACCAGAACTAACGGATATTATTTCTTATCATGGCATAACAGAAGATGAACTCTTACAGCTTTCTGCTTCCGCTGAAAAAGCTTCAGAACATCCTCTGGGAGAAGCCATTGTAAGAAAGGCTCAGGAAAAAAAACTTTCTCTTTTTGAAACAGAAGAGTTTAATGCAATTCCCGGTCATGGCATTGAAGTTATGATAAATGAGCAAAAAATTATTCTGGGCAATAAAAAACTAATGCTGGATAGACAGGTGGATATCCATGAAGCTGAAAAAACGGCAGACCGTCTGGCTTTGGAAGGTAAAAGTCCCATGTATGTTGCTGCTGACAACCGTTTGCTGGGTATTATTGCCGTGGCAGATGTTGTTAAGGGAAATAGTATTAAAGCCATTAAAAAGCTCCATGATATGGGAATTGAAGTGGTTATGATTACAGGGGACAATAAAAGGACAGCCGAAGCGATTGCTAAGCAAGTTGGTATAAACAGGGTTCTGGCAGAAGTCCTGCCACAAGATAAGGCCAAAGAAGTTAAGAAAATTCAAGAAGAAGGTAAAAAAGTGGCCATGGTAGGAGATGGTATTAATGATGCCCCAGCCTTAGCGATGGCAGATGTGGGTATTGCCATTGGTTCCGGAACGGACGTGGCTATGGAATCGGCTGATATAGTCCTGATGAAAAGCGATATTTTAGATGTGGTAACGGCCCTGCAGCTAAGTAAAAGTACCATAAGAAATATTAAACAAAATCTCTTTTGGGCCTTTTTCTACAACAGTGCAGGTATACCTCTTGCAGCAGGTCTTTTTTACCTTTTTGGCGGACCCAAACTAAATCCAATGTTTGCAGCAGCAGCCATGAGTTTTAGTTCTGTATCGGAGGTATTAAATGCTCTGCGTTTAAAAGCTTTTAAGCCTGATGCTGATAAAGAAAATGAAAGTTATAAAAAAGTTTTAAAAAGTGAAGAGAAAGAGGGCGATATGATGAAAAAGAAGCTTTATATTGAAGGTATGAGTTGTCAACACTGTGTGAATCATGTGCAAAAAGCTTTAAGCCAAATTTCAGGTATTGATGCTGTTAATGTGGACTTGGAAAATAAATATGCTATAGTGGATATGAAAGAAGAAGTTTCTGATGATTTATTAAAACAGGCTGTTGTTGATGAAGCAGGTTATGAACTTGTAAAGATTGAAAAACTATAATTAAAAAAGTCCGCCTAAGAGGCGGACTTTTTTAGAATTTGAAATCTTCTGGTTAAACAAGAGATTTTTAATGATTTTTTCTTAGTAATTTTATATCTTCCATTGTAATGCTTTGAACTAAAAAGAGGAAAAAAACATACATAAGAGCAAGGATGACCAGAACTATAAATAAGCTGCTTTTTAGGGAAAAACGGGATAAAAGATAATGGTTCAGGATATATTTTGATGTTAAACCTGTAGCGGCAGCCGCCAGAGCAGGTCTTATTATCCACTTGTTTAAATCCAGGCTAATAGAGGTAAATTTTAAGACATTTCCTAAATGAAGCAGGGTAACGGTTATGGAACTGGCAATGACTGCCCATATAAAGCCTAAAAGTCCTAGTTTGGGTATTAAAAAGTAGATAAATCCGATACTAATGAAAGAACCAATGATATTGTTTCTAAATAAAATCATTTGCTGGCCAAGACCATTTAAGATGCCGGACAAGGTTGCCTGAAGATAAAAAAAGGGGCAAATCCAGGCCATGGAATAAAGCATATCACCGACGTTTTCCTGATTATAAAAGGCAATGCCCAGTTCTTTTGAAAAAACTAAAAAGATACAAGTAGCACCAATTCCAATTAAAGAAGTAAAGTGAATGGATTTTGAAGTTGTCAGATGAATTTGTCTGGTATTTCTTACGGCTTTTGCTTCAGAAACAGCGGGAACTAAGGTCATAGACAGTGCTCCTGTAAGAATAGAAGGGAAAAAAATTAAAGGCATAGCCATACCGCTGAATTGGCCGTAAATACCAATGGCTTCATTGGCAGTCATGCCAAAATGTTGAAGCTTTTGTGGAATCATAATATTTTCAATCGAACTGAGAAAAGAGGTAATAAATTTGCTGACGGTTAAAGGAATAGCCATAGACAGTAAAAGATAGTATGCTTTCAGCATGCTGATAGAAGCTTTTTTCACATGTCTTTTTCTGTTTTTATCATAGCGATATGCAAAGAATATATAAATGAAAGAAATGATTTCTCCGGCACAGATACCAAGGACTGCAAGGGCACAGGCATAGGAAAGACCTTTGTGAATAAATAGTGAGGCCAGTAGAGCAATCACTGCCATTCTGCTTATTTGTTCTATGACCTGGGCTGCTGCTGGCTTAAACATTTCCTGTAAGCCATAAAAATAGCCTTTTATGGCTGAAGCAGCGGACATGAAGGGAATGCAAAAAGCTAAAATTTTTAAAGAAAGATGAGTTCTGGCTTCTTTTATAACTGAATTTGCCAGAAAGGATGCAAAAAAGAAGATAAAAAATGAAATCATAAGACCAGTTCCTGCAGACAGAATAACGGATGCCTTTAATATCCGGGCACTGTTGCCGTATTCTTTTTTTGCATTTTCCTGGGCAACATATTTTGAAACGCCTAAGGAGATACCAGAACTAGATATGGTCCAGGCCAAAAGATAAATTGGAAAGATTAATTGATAGAGCCCCATTCCTTCTGCACCAATTAAGTTTGACATATATATACGGTAAACAAAGCCCAGAATTCTTGTAATAAAATTAGCAGAAGTCAGAATCAGGGCTCCTGTAATAATGTTTTTTTTATTCATTCAATACCCTCTTTCCATGGGACGGTATTACAATTTATTCGTTTTCAAGTTGTACTATGACAAATAATATTCTATTGTTATTGTTAATTGACTGGATTTTCTATATAATTAAAATTGGAGTAACAGAGTGTGTTGAAATGTTTGCTTTAATAATTGAAATAAGGAAGTGAGCAACATGGATCTGAATGAGTGGAAAAGGTTTTTGATTCCTTATGAACAAGCGGTAGAAGAGCTTAAAGTTAAATTTATGGGTATTCGGGAAGAATATATCAGGTTAGAGGAATATTCTCCCATTGAATATGTCACTGGCAGGGTAAAAAAGATATCCAGTATTTTGGAAAAAGCTCAAAGAAAAGGAATTCCCCTCGAAGAAATTGAAAAAAAAATCGAGGATATTGCTGGAGTAAGAATTATATGCCAGTTTGTTAAAGACATTGATAAAGTGGTAAAACTCATTCGTGAAAGAGATGGAAAAGATTTAAGAATTGTTGAAGAAAGGGATTATATAAAAAATATTAAACCCAGTGGCTATAGAAGTTATCATATTATAATCAAATATCCCTTACAAACCATTCGTGGTGAAAAAGAAATTTTAACGGAGATTCAAATCCGTACTTTGGCCATGAATTTTTGGGCAACGATTGAACATTCATTAAGGTACAAATATAAAAAGGATATGCCGGATTACATTCATAAGAGACTGCTCAATGCTGCAGAAGCGGCATTTACTTTAGATAAAGAAATGTCTGAAATAAGAGAAGAAGTCTTAAAAGCGCAGGAACAATTTGAAGCCAGAAGTAATATGATTGCTGAAATCTTTACGAATATCCAGAATCTATCTAAAATCAACGAAATTAAAGAAGCAGGGAAATTATATCAAAAGTTTTGGGAAATTTGGGAAGAAGGAGACATAGAAAAATTAGAAGATTTTAATAGAAAGTTAGATATACTGGCAGAAATATATGGAGCACAAAGGCTCCATTAATTCGAAGGTTTTTGGCCGAAGTACTGGTAGTAATCTACTTTTATTCGGCCATTATAAAGCTTTCTTTTTTTATTGGCTTTTTTGCCAAAATACTTTTCAAATTCTTCTACAGAAGTTAAGAAATATAAAGACCAGGTGGATTCGTCTTTGAAGATTTTTCCAAGGCTTTTATATAGATTTTTGATTTCTTCTCTTTCTCCAAGCCGTTCTCCATAAGGCGGGTTAGTGATTAAAATTCCATAAGGCTCTTGAATGTTTATTTTTTTTGCATCTTTTACTTCAAACCGGATACAGTCATCAACGCCTGCTTCCCGGGCGTTTTCTTTTGCAATACAGATGGCTTCAGGATCGATATCATAAGCGGTTATTTTTAGCTGAACTTCCTGATCTATGGCTTTATAGGCAGCGGTTTTTTCTTTTTTCCATATTTCTTTTTCAATTTGAGGCCAGTCCATACAGGCAAAGTTTCTGTTTAATCCAGGAGCTATGTTTTTTCCAATAAGGGCAGCTTCTATCGGGATTGTTCCAGAACCGCAAAAGAAATCATAGAGGCTTCTGTTTTTATTCCAATAACTTAATTGTATTAAAGCTGCAGCTAATGTTTCTCTTAAAGGGGCTTCCACAGCTTTTTGTCTGTACCCTCTTTTATGAAGGCCAGTACCACTGGTATCAATGGTAAGGCTTGCCAGGTCCTTTAACAGGGAAACCTGGATAGTATATTCAGCGCCGCTTTCTTTAAACCATTCCACTTGATATTTGTTTTTTAATTTTTCAACAACGGCTTTTTTAACAATTGCCTGGCAGTCTGGAACGCTGTAGAGTTTGGATTTAACGGATTTACCCGTAACAGTAAACTTACCATCTATGGGAATCCATTCATCCCAGGGTAGGGCTTTGGTTTTTTCAAAAAGTTCTTCAAAAGTCAGGGCCTTAAATTCTCCCATTTCCAATAAGATACGGTCGGCAGAGCGCAACCAGAGATTGGTGCGGACAATATCTTCTTTTCCTCCCATAAAAGTAACTTTGCCGTCAGAAACTTTAAGGTCTGTATAGCTTAAATCCATTAATTCTTTTTTAACGATGGCTTCTAATCCAAAGCTGGTCGTAGCAATTAACTTTAAATTTTTCATTTGAATACTCCTTATCGTTTAGTTTAGACAGTAATATTCTAATGCATATTGGGAAAAATGAAAATAATTGAATTAAAATAATTGATACATTCATTAGTTTTACGCATTCTTTTGTTTTTATTTATGATAAAATCAGTGATTGGGACGATTGTAATAGAAAAATATAATATCTTATTGACAGTCAAATCATAAAGTGATATTCTATTATGGAAAACCGAGTAATAAACTAGGAATTAAATCTCGAGGTGAGAGTATGAGATTATCAACTAAAGGCAGATATGGTTTAAAAGCAATGGTAGATTTGGCAATTCATAGTCAGGATAAGCAGATTGCTTTAAGGCATATTGCGGAAAGACAAGACATTTCCGAGCATTATTTAGAGCAGTTAATTGCTGTTTTAAGGAAATCCGGTTTAGTGAAGAGTGTCAGAGGGGCACAGGGAGGCTACAGCCTGGCTTTACCTCCTGACGAAATCACTGTTGGAGATATACTCAGGGCATTGGAAGGTTCTTTAGCACCTGTTGCTTGTGTTGATGATGAGTTTGCTGAAAACTGCGCTGAGTGGGATTATTGTGTTACTAAATTTGTTTGGCAAAAAATCCGGGATAAGGTCAATGAAGTCGTTGATTCTATCACCCTTCAGGATTTGGCTGAAGAACATGAAAAATTAAATTGTGACAAAGAATATATGTATTATATTTAGTTTTAGCTTGCAAGTGAGGAGTGGTGTGAAAATGCATAAGATATATTTTGATCATGCTGCTACAACTTCTACGAGAAAAGAAGTTGTAGATATTATGTTGCCATATTTTACCGAAAGTTTTGGGAATCCTTCCAGTGTTTATGAAATTGCAAGAAAGAACAAACAAGCAGTTGACGAAGCCAGACAGAAGACTGCCGATCTTTTAGGGGCAGATTTTAATGAGATATATTTTACCAGTGGAGGAACTGAATCGGACAACTGGGCCATTAAAGGCGTAGCAGAAAGTTATAAAAGCAAGGGAAATCACATCATTACATCTGCTATCGAGCACCATGCAGTCCTTCATACTTGTCAGTATTTAGAATCTAAAGGCTATGAAGTGACGTATTTACCTGTTGACGAATATGGACAAGTTAATCCTGAAGATGTAAGAAAGGCCATTAAAGACACGACCATTCTGATTTCTATTATGTATGCCAATAATGAAATTGGTACCATTCAGCCTATAGAAGAAATTGGCCGTATTGCAAAAGAAAGAGGTGTTTTATTCCATACGGATGCGGTTCAGGCCATGGGGCATATTCCGATCGATGTGAAAAAAGCCAATGTAGATTTGTTGTCTTTTTCGGGACATAAATTTCATGGTCCCAAGGGAATTGGTGCTCTCTATATAAGAAAAGGCGTAAGAATTAAGCCACTTTTACATGGAGGGGCTCAGGAAAGGAACAGAAGGGCAGGAACAGAAAATGTTCCTGGAATTGTAGGCTTGGCTGCGGCTTTAGAACTGGCTATAAGAGATATGGAAGAAAATAATAAAAAAATGCTTGAACTTAGGGATTATATTATCAGAGGGATTACTGAAAGAATTGAACACGTGAAGTTAAATGGTCATCCTACAAAGAGGTTGCCCAATAATATTAATTTTACTTTTGATTTTATTGAAGGTGAATCCTTATTATTGTTATTAGACAGTAAAGGCATTTACTGTTCCAGTGGTTCAGCATGTACATCCGGTTCGCTGGATCCGTCTCATGTTTTACTGGCAATCGGGCTTCCTCATGAAAGAGCTCATGGTTCTTTAAGAATTACTCTTGGAGATGAAAATACCAAAGAAGAGGCGGATTATTTGCTTGAAGTGCTTCCGTCTGTTGTTCAAAGGTTAAGAGATATGTCTCCTTTGTATGAGGAGTTTAAAAGAAAAAACAAATAAGTAAAAAATAGATAATAATCAATTAGAAGAGGTGTATTTATGTATAGCGAAAAAGTCATGGATCATTTTATGAATCCCAGAAATATGGGTGAAATTGAAAATGCCTCAGGTGTAGGGGTTGTTGGCAATCCTAAATGTGGAGATATTATGAAAATATATCTTGATATAGAAGATGGCATTATTAAAGATGTTAAATTTAAAACCTTTGGCTGTGGTGCTGCTGTTGCAACGAGCAGCATGGCAACAGAGCTGGTAAAAGGCAAGACTATTGAAGAAGCATTAAAGGTAACCAATAAAGCGGTTATGGAAGCTCTTGACGGTTTGCCACCTGTAAAGGTACATTGCTCTGTTTTGGCAGAAGAAGCAATTCATGCAGCATTATGGGATTATGCACAAAAAAACGGAATAGAAATTGAAGGATTAAAGCCTCCTGTTGACCACGACGATCATCATCATGATATTCATGAGGATGACGAATAAGTTTTTGAGGTGAAAGAATGTCTAAAAAAAAAGTTGTTGTAGGGATGTCTGGAGGCGTTGATAGTTCCGTTACTGCTTACTTGCTTAAGGAGCAAGGTTATGAGGTTATAGGTATGACCATGCAGATTTGGCAGGATGAAACAAGAGAAGAAATGGAAAATCATGGGGGATGCTGTGGTCTGTCCGCAGTAGACGATGCCAGAAGAGTATGTCAAAAAATAGGTATTCCCCATTATGTGGTGAATTTCAAAGAAGTTTTTAGTAATAAGGTCATTGATTATTTTGCACAGGAATATTTTAAAGGTAAAACGCCTAATCCTTGCATAGCATGTAACCGCTATATCAAATGGGAATCTATGTTGTTTAAAGCCCTTCAATTAGAAGCAGAATATATTGCAACGGGCCATTATGCAAAAATTGTTTATTTGCCGGAAAGGAAAAGATATACCCTGAAAGAATCAGCTGCTTTAGGCAAGGACCAAACCTATGTCCTTTATAACCTGACACAAGAGCAGTTAAAGCATACTTTAATGCCCTTAGGGGACTATAATAAAGATCAAGTCAGGGAAATTGCAAAGAAGGCAGGGCTTATTGTGGCATCTAAGCCTGACAGCCAGGAAATCTGTTTTATTCCAGATAATGATTATGGTAAATTTTTAGAAGAAAATTTTGATATGCCAATTGTCCCTGGTAATTTTGTAGATACTCAAGGTCATGTTCTTGGAAAACATAAAGGGATTATTTATTACACGGTCGGACAAAGAAAAGGGCTTGGCATTGCCCTTGGAAAACCTATGTATGTTGTAGAAATAAGACCTGAAACAAATGAAGTAGTCTTAGGTGAACACAATGAAGTCTTCAAAAAGGTATTGTATGCAAATGAGCTGAACTTTATGGCTATTGAAAAGTTGGAAGGCAAGATGAGACTGACAGGGAAAATCCGCTACAGCCATGCTAAAGTACCTTGTACTATTGAGATGGCGGGGGATGATTTAATAAGGTGTGAATTTGATGAAGCCCAAAGAGCAATCACTCCTGGACAGGCGGTCGTCTTTTATGATGGAGATATTGTGGTTGGGGGAGGAACCATTTTGTATGGTGTAAACGAATAAAATCCTTGGATATCCAAGGATTTTTTTATAGGCTAAAATTTTAATAAATCAAGGACTTTCTTTTCAACTTCTCTGTTTTTCCCAATATAAGGGTAATCATGAATATGAAGGGCAGGATTAAAATTAAGTTCGATGATACTATAATTATCCTTTGAAGGTTTTTCATTAAGATTTTTAATGATAATATCTGCCCCACAGATTTTGGCACCCACTGCTTGAGCGGCTTTGATGGCAATTTTTTTATAGGCATCAGATATTTCATCGGTATAATCGATACTGTCGCCTCCAGTGCTGATATTGGAGTTTTTACGCAGATAAACAGTTTCATTTTCCTTTGGGATATAGTCAAAATCTTTTCCCTGGGCTTTTAAAAATTCTTCTTCTACATGACCTAAGTTAATCTTTTCAAGGGGGGTTACATAATTTTTTCCCCTTAATGGATCCTGATTTTTTATTTTGACTAATTCTCGAATGCTGTGGACGCCATCGCCTTTTACATTTGCAGGGACCCGGTGTAAAATGGCAGGCACTTCATCGCCAATCACTAAAAAACGATATTCTTTTCCTTCAATAAAATCTTCTATTAAAAGTGTCTTATCTTCTTTAAAAGCATACTGAACCGCATCAAGAAATTCTTTTTGTGAATTCAGTTTTTTTAAAATCGTTATGCCTTTACCAAAATTGGTTGATTTGGGTTTTACCACAATGTCTTTGGTTACGAATTTGGGATATGCAGCCATAGCATCCTCCACAGAACGGATGGTCAAAGATTCTGGGACAGACAACCCATACTCTTTTAAAATGATTTTGGTTACTTCTTTGTTTTCCATAATTAATGGGGCAATATAAGTATCTGCAGAGGTCCTGGTGGCCTGTTTGATATATTCAACCTTATCCCCTTTTTTCAGGCGGATAAAATTATCTTCCCAATCCAGGACTTCAACTTCTATCTTTCTTTTTAAAGCTTCTTTGATAATTAATTGTGTGGACAGTTCTAAGCTTTTATAGTCTTTTGAAATCATTTCATCCCTCCAAAGCATGTTTTTTTGCCCATCTTAATCCAAACTCAATAAAGCTTTCCTGTTTGCTTTTCATTTCGTTTTCAATTAAACTTGAGGGCAGTAAAGAAATATCATAAAGCTTTTCTTTTTCTTTTTGAACACTTTGTCTGTATTTATGGTCATTTATACCTTGATCCATTAAGAAAGCAATGCTTTCCAGTTTATCAAATATCTTATTTCCAAGCTCATGTAGGCTTTGTTTCTTTCTCTTGTCATCATATAGCATTAAATCTGTCTTTCTGCCAGCAAAAGCTACCAATTGTTGATTTATATTGATTATTTCTGAATCTTCTTTAGAAATAGGTCTGTTTTCTTCAAATAAGCAAAAAAGGATAAACACATGAAGAAAATATAATTGACTTAAACTTAAACCTGTTTTTTCAAATGGGTTTAAATCTAAAACTCTTATTTCAATATAGCGAATTCCTCTTTTTTCCAAGGCATCCAGAGAGTTTTCCCCTTCATGGAGTTGTTGCTTGAAACGAATGGGTGAATATAATTCACTTTCTTTTTGCAGTATATTCGCATTTAATTGTAAAGGTTCCCCGTTTGCAAGCAGCCCTAGGTCCAAATATTCTTTACAGGGCGTATTTAATAATTGACGCAAGCCTCTGATATATTCTTCAAGACTGTTGTATGAAATATGATTTTTTCCCTGAATTTTGCTGGAATAACCAAAAGGACTTACTCTAAGGGACGTAGCATATTTTTTAAAGTTACTGATAAAATGTAATTCTTTTGGAATAACCTCTTTTATAAATTTTGATTCTTTGGCTAATACTTTATAAGAAGAATCAAAGGAAGGTGATGCTCCCAAAAGATATATCAAAAGCCATTTATATCTTAGAAAGTTCCGGGCTAAAGAAAAATACAACTGATTGATAAATTCCTGCTCAGAGATTTTATTAGATTGTTGATTGTATAATAAATCAAGAAATTCATCAGCCAGAGAAAAGTTATAATGAATGCCGCAAATCATCTGCATCTTTTTGCCATATCTTAAGGCCAAGCCTTTTCTGTAGATTTCTTGTTCTTTTCCTTTTGGACTGTTGTTAAATTTAGCGATAGGAATTTTTTCTTCATCAGGAAGTCTTGGGGGCATACTAAGAGGCCAGATTAATTCATTTTTTAATGCTTTACCAGCTTTATTGTGAAGATTTAAAAGAAAGTCATAGCTTTGTTCTATGCTGGCAAAGGGTGGCGTAATAAATTCTAACTGACTTTCAGAAAAATCTGTTGTAATATAGGGATTGCTAAGCTTGTCACCAAAAGCTTCCGGATGAGGTGTAAGAGCCAGTTCTCCGGAAAGATTTATTCTCTGGGATTCTTTTTCGAGTCCCCAGGTACCTTTAACAAGTATTTTTTGATTTTCTGATTCAGAGAATAATTTAAGATATCCAGAAAAATTTTGATTCATAGATTCACCTTTTTATATTTATAGTTTTATTTATTATCATATCATATTTTTATTATTTGATGATAAAGTAACTGATTAATATTGTAAAGTAAATTATTTAAACCATTTTATATATTAATGAAATAATGAGGTAATTGATAATTTTTTTCATTATGACTTAAAGAACGACAAAAATAATTTAATAATATAAATATTTTTGTATATAAATAATAAATAAACTCTAATAAATTATAAAGGCTTGCTTAGCTTTTTGGCTCCATGATAGAATACTTCAGGAAGTAATAATAAATTGGGAGGTAAAAGATGGGAGAGTACATCAAGGTAATTTTTACCCTTGTCGGGGGACTGGGACTTTTTATTTATGGTATGCAAATTATGGCAGATGGCTTACAAAAGTCTGCTGGAAATAAAATGAAAAGACTGTTAGAAGCTCTTACAAATAAGAAATTAATGGGCGTATTGGTTGGTGCCGTTGTTACGGCCATTATTCAAAGCAGTTCAGCAACAACCGTTATGGTCGTTGGTTTTGTAAATGCAGGCTTAATGAACTTGTCACAAGCTGTAGGTGTTATTATGGGTGCAAATATCGGGACAACCGTTACCGGCTGGCTTGTTTCAAGTGCAGAATGGGCAAAATTTTTAAATCCTTCAGAATTAGCCCCTCTTGCTATAGCTGTTGGTGTAGGTATGATGATTTTTGCCAAAAGGAAATTTGTCAAACAAATTGGAGAAATTATTGCAGGTTTTGGGATCTTATTTGTTGGTTTAGACATGATGAGTGGTGCAGTAAAACCTTTCAGGGAATCTGAAATATTTAAAAATGCATTTCTAAGCTTAGGGAGAAGTCCTTTGTTAGGTATTTTTGCAGGTTTAGCAGTAACAGCTATTATTCAGAGCAGTTCAGCTTCCATTGGTATTTTACAATCATTAGCAAGGTATTCCTTAGTACCCAGGAGTGCTGCTTTTTATATCATCATGGGACAAAATATTGGAACTTGTGTAACGGCTTTATTTTCAAGTATTGGTGCCAATAAAAACGGAAAAAGAACGGCATATATTCACTTGCTTTTTAATGTAATCGGTACCATGATTTTTTCGATTATAGCTATTGTGTATTTTAAATATATCAACCAGGCTGTTGGAGAATCTTTCATCACAATGACAGAAATCAGTGCTGTACATACGATTTTTAATGTTGCCAATACGGTTATTTTATTCCCTTTTTCCGGAATGCTGGTTTTTTTAGCCAGTCAATTGGTTAGGGGTGAAGATGAAGAAGACGAAAGTGCGCTCAGACATTTAGATGACAGAATATTAGAAACGCCTTCCTTTGCTGTGGAAAGTGCTATTAAAGAAGTGATACGTTTAAGTAAAATGGCAGCAGAAAATGCCAGGTTAGCCATGGAGGCTTTATTAGAAAAAAGTGATGAGAAAGCCGAGCAGGTTTATAAAAGAGAAAAAAGTATTAATGCTTTAGAAAAAGCTATTACTCCTTATCTGGTTAAAATATTAAATTCATCGATTAATGAACGGCAAAATTTAATCATTACAAGCTTATTTCATATTACGAATGATATAGAAAGAGTCGGGGATCATGCAGAAAATATTGCTGAACTGGCGCAATTTGCAATTGCTGAAAATGTGCAGTTTTCAGATATGGCCATAGAAGAATTAAAAACTCTGTCTGAGAAGAGTATAGGCTGTTATGAACTGGCGGCCAGAGCCATTGAAGAAGATAATCCTAGACTGGCCAGACAAGTTGAGCCTTTAGAAGAAATCGTGGACAAGTTGGAAGAAGAATTCAGACAGACCCATATTATAAGACTTTCCCAAAATAAATGCAGTGCAAATTCAGGCGTTGTGTTTTTGGATGTCATCAGCAATTTAGAAAGAATTTCTGACCATGCTTCCAATATTGCTTTTGCCGTTCTGGATCAGCATAAAAAAGCTTAAAAAATTCATAGTTTTTTTCTATTTTTTTCTTGATATTTTATCTCGTTTTCGCTACAATAGAAGCGACAATGAGAAATTTTTTTATGAGTACTGGGACGAAAATTGTCGCGCGGGACAAAAATAGTCCCGAGGAGAGATTATAATGAAAAATCTTTCTCTTACATTGCGAAAGATTATTCCTGAAGGGGTTTTGACTTTAGAAAGAAGATATGAAATATTAAGGGCCATCAGTTATTCCCAGCCTGTTGGCAGAAGACTGTTAGCCAATCAGTTAGGCATATCAGAGAGGATTATAAGAAGTGAAACAGATTTTTTAAAAGAAAATTCGTATATAAATGTTACTTCTTTAGGCATGGAAATTACTCATGACGGATATACTATTCTTCAGGGGTTGGAAAACCTTATATATGAATTAAGAGGTCTTACAGAGCTTGAAAAACAAATATCTG
The DNA here is from genome assembly GCA_012521395.1 of Candidatus Epulonipiscium sp. Classification (GTDB taxonomy): domain Bacteria; phylum Bacillota; class Clostridia; order Lachnospirales; family Defluviitaleaceae; genus JAAYML01. The sequence continues at coordinate 14,986 of JAAYML010000046.1, forward strand.
AACTATTAAATATCGATAAAGTCATTGTTGTTCCCGGAGATTCCGATAAAAACGAAATGGTCAAAAAAGATATCGGAAAAGCTGCTGCACAGATTTTCAGGGAAATCTTAAAACCAGGCAATACTATTGCCATTACCGGAGGGACAACAGTTGCCCAAATGATTCAGGCTTTTCAACCTTTAAATAATAATAATTATGAAGATGTTTTTGTGTTGCCAGCCAGAGGCAGTATTGGTAATAAAGTTGAATACCAGTCCAATACTTTAGCTTCTCAACTGGCTAATAAATTGGGTGCTGATTATAAGCTTTTAAATATTCCTGATCATTTAAGTAAAAAGTCCCTGGAGAGCATCAGCAAAGAACCGGAAATAAAAGACACGCTTCAAAAAGTATCTAACACAGATATTTTGATTTTTGGTATAGGCAATGCTCTTAAGATGGCTAAAAGAAGAGGGCTGTCAGAAACAATTATAGATTTTTTAAGACGTAAAGAAGCAGTAGCTGAAGCTTTTGGATATTATTTTAATCTTGAGGGCGAAATTGTATACAGTTCCCGTTCTGTGGGGATTCAATTAGATGAAGTTAAAAATATTTCTTATATGATTGCCGTTGCTGGAGGTTCCTCAAAGGCAGAAGCAATTATGGCAGTAAAACATCTTCTAAGAAAAGGCTGTATTGTTATGGATGAAGGAGCTGCCAATGAAATAGTAACATATAAAACGAATCGTTAAGCTGAATATTGTAAGCATATTTTTATGTCTTACAATTATAATAAATTAAATTTTATAGGAGGAATGAAAAATGGCAAAAATTGCAATTAATGGTTTTGGACGAATTGGAAGAAATGCTTTCAAAATAGCAATCGCAAAAGGAATGGATATTGTAGCGATTAATGATTTAACTGATGCAAAGACTTTAGCTCATTTATTAAAATATGATACTTGCTTTGGAAAATTTGATGGAACTGTTGAAGCTAAAGAAGGTGCTTTAGTTGTAAACGGTAAAGAAATCAAAGTTTTTGCTGAAAAGAATCCTGCTGATCTTCCATGGAAAGAACTTGGCGTTGATATTGTAATTGAATCTACAGGTATTTTCAGAAAGAAAGAACAAGCACAATTACATATAGATGCAGGTGCAAAGAAAGTTATTATTTCTGCTCCTGGAAAAGGAACAAAATCAATCGTTATGGGCGTTAATGAAAGTGATTACAATCCTGCAGAAGATGACATTGTTGACAATGCATCCTGTACAACCAACTGTTTAGCACCTGTTGCAAAAGTGCTTCATGAAAAATTCGGTATTAAGAGAGGAATTATGACAACTGTTCACTCTTATACCAATGACCAAAGAATTTTAGACTTACCACACAGTGATTTAAGAAGAGCACGTGCGGCAGCGGAATCTATTATTCCTACAACTACAGGAGCTGCTGAAGCAGTTGCAAAAGTTATTCCTTCTCTTAAAGGAAAATTAACAGGAATGGCAATGCGCGTTCCTACACCTACTGTTTCTGTAGTTGACTTAACAGCAGAATTAGATAAAGACGTAACAGTAGAAGAAGTAAATGCTGCTCTTAAAGCTGCTGCAGATGACAAGATTTTAGGATACACAGATGAACCATTAGTATCTATTGACTTCAGACAAGATTCCCGTTCTTCTATCGTAGATGGTTTATCCACAATGGTGATTGATGGCAACTTAGTTAAAGTTATTTCCTGGTACGACAATGAATGGGGATATTCTAACAGAATCGTTGACTTAGCAAATTATATTGCTGAACGTCTTTAATAATTGCTAAGACCTTTAGGTCCGGTTTTGTAGTAGTATCTATAGGACCGGACCTTATTTCAATTTTAATTATCCATATCAACTGAATTTGCCGAGGAGGGAATATTAATAAAATGTTAAATAAAAAGACTGTAGACGATATTCAGGTTAAAGGTAAAAGAGTGTTAGTTCGCTGTGATTTTAATGTTCCACTTGAAAATGGTAGAATTACGGATGAAAACAGACTGGTAGCAGCTCTTCCAACAATTAAGAAATTAGTTAATGAAGGTGCAAAGGTCATCTTATGTTCTCATTTAGGAAAACCTAAGGGAGAACCCAAACCTGAAATGTCATTAGCACCTGTTGCTAAAAGATTAAGTGAATTATTGGGAAAAGAAGTTGTATTTGCAAAAGATGATAATGTTGTTGGAGAAAACGCTAAAAAAGCAGTTAGCGAAATGAAAGAAGGCGATATCGTTCTTCTTGAAAATACAAGATATCGTATAGAAGAAACCAAAAACATCGATGATTTTAGTAAAGAATTAGCAAGCCTTGCGGATGTATTTGTTAACGATGCTTTTGGAACAGCTCACAGAGCACACTGCTCCAATGTAGGTGTTACTAAGTTTATCGAAGGCGATTGTGCTGTAGGATATTTAATGCAAAAGGAAATCGAATTCTTAGGTAACGCTGTAAATAATCCAAAAAGACCTTTCGTAGCGATTTTAGGTGGCGCGAAGGTATCTGATAAGATTAATGTAATCAACAATCTTCTTGATAAGGTAGACACCTTAATTATTGGCGGCGGTATGGCATATACTTTCCTTAAAGCAATGGGATATGAAGTTGGAAAATCCCTTCTTGAAGAGGATAAAGTTGAATTTGCAAAAGAAATGATGGAAAAGGCTAAAGCAAAGGGTGTAAACTTTTTACTCCCTGTTGATACGGTTGTTGCAAAAGAATTTAAAAATGATGCAGAGCAAAAAGTTGTTGAAAGAGGCGGCATTGAACCTGATTGGGAAGGTTTAGATATTGGACCTGAAACCAGAAAACTATTTGCTGATGCTGTAAAAGATGCAAAAACTGTTGTTTGGAACGGACCTATGGGCGTTTTTGAAATGCCAAACTTTGCAAAAGGTACCATGGCTGTTGCAGAAGCATTAGCACAAACTGATGCGATTACCATTATTGGTGGTGGAGACTCTGCAGCTGCTGTAAATATATTAGGTTATGGAGATAAGATGACTCATATTTCTACTGGAGGCGGTGCTTCTTTAGAATTCCTTGAAGGTAAAGAACTACCCGGAGTAGCTGCTGCAGATGATAAATAAGTGTAGGAGGTTATTATGCGTAAAAAAATCATTGCGGGAAACTGGAAAATGAATAAAACTCCGGAAGAAGCACAAAAACTGGTGGAAGAATTAAAAGCTTTAGTGAATACAGACAAGGTTGATGTTGTCTTTTGCCCTCCTTTTGTATGTCTTCCCGGAGTCATTGAAGCAGTAAAAGGTACTCATATTGCCGTTGGTGCACAAAATATCCATTTTGAAGAAAGTGGTGCCTATACTGGTGAAGTATCTGCTGAAATGCTTAAAAATTTAGGAGTAAAATATGTCATTTTAGGGCATTCTGAAAGAAGAGAGTACTTCCATGAAACCGATGAAATTGTTAATAAAAAAGTACTTAAAGCTCTTGAACATGACTTGATTCCTATTATTTGTGTCGGAGAATCTTTAAAGCAAAGAGAACAAGGGATTACAATAGATTTAGTCCGTCTACAAACTAAAATTGCTCTGAAAGATGTTCCTGCCGACAAAGCAAAAGAATTAGTGATTGCTTATGAGCCTATATGGGCTATTGGAACGGGTAAGACTGCAACTGCTGAGCAAGCAGAAGAAGTTTGTAAGGCAATACGTGAGGTGGTTGCTGAAATTTATGATCAGACAGTGGCAGATGCTATCCGTATTCAATATGGTGGCAGCGTAAATGCTGGAAATGCAAAAGAACTTTTTGAAATGCCTAACATTGACGGTGGCTTAGTCGGAGGAGCGAGTTTAAAAATAGATTTTAGCAAGATTGTGAACTATAACGACTAAGAAAGATGATAGAAGGAGTATTATTATAATGATGAAGAAACCAACAGTCCTAATGATACTTGACGGTTTTGGACTAAATGACCGCTGCGAAGGCAATGCTATTTGCCAGGCAAAAACCCCTGTAATAGACGAATTGATGAAAAAGTATCCTTTTGTAAAGGGTTATGCCAGTGGCATGGATGTAGGACTTCCTGAAGGCCAAATGGGTAATTCGGAAGTTGGACATTTAAACATCGGAGCAGGTCGTATTGTATATCAGGAACTGACAAGAATCACAAAATCTATACAAGATGGAGATTTCTTTAAAAATCCTGAATTGCTGGCTGCAGTGAATAACTGCAAAGAAAACAATTCATCCCTTCATTTATTCGGACTGGTATCTGATGGAGGGGTACACAGCCACAATTCTCATATATATGCCTTGCTGGAGCTGGCTAAAAGAGAAGGCTTGTCTAAAGTATATGTGCACTGTTTCTTAGATGGCAGGGATACACCTCCGGCTTCAGGAAAGGAATATGTGGCGCAGCTTCAGGAAAAAATAAAGGAAATTGGTGTAGGTAAAATAGCAACTGTTATGGGAAGATATTATGCCATGGACAGGGATAACCGCTGGGAAAGAGTTAAACTGGCTTACGATGCCATGGTTTTAGGCGAAGGAAACAGATGCGCTGACCCAGTTGAAGCAGTTCAATTGTCATATGACAATGAAATTTATGACGAATTTGTTGTGCCTACAGTGATCACAGCTTCTGATGAGCCTGTGGCTACCATTCAGGCCAGAGACTCAATTATCTGCTTTAATTTCAGACCTGACAGAGTAAGACAAATTACAAGAGCATTTTGTGATGAAGATTTTGCAGGTTTCGAAAGAGCAAAAGGTTTTTTGCCTCTTAAGTATGTTTGCTTTACTGAATATGACATTACCATAAAGAATAAAGAGGTTGCTTTTAAGCCTACAAGTTTAACCAAGACTCTAGGTGAATATTTGGCCGAAAAAGGATTAAAACAATTGCGTCTGGCTGAAACAGAAAAGTATGCCCATGTTACCTTTTTCTTTAATGGTGGCGTAGAAAAGCCTAATGAAGGAGAAGACAGAATTCTGGTAAATTCTCCCAAAGTTGCGACTTATGATTTAAAGCCGGAAATGAGTGCAATTGAAGTAACCGATAAACTGGTTGAGGCGATACTTTCTAATAAATATGATTTTATCGTAATTAACTATGCAAATCCGGACATGGTAGGTCATACAGGCGTTTTAGAAGCAGCCATAAAAGCTATAGAAACCATAGATACTTGCGTAGGCAGGGCGGTTGATGCCTTATTACAAGTTGATGGTCAGATGTTTATTTGTGCAGACCATGGTAATTCAGAACAGTTAGTAGATTATGACAATGGAGAGCCTTTTACGGCACATACAACCAATCCTGTTCCCTTTATACTAGTTAATGCAGGAGAAGGAATAGGATTAAAAGAAGGTGGAAGGCTTGCAGATATAGCGCCTACACTTCTTGATTTAATGGGTCTTGAAAAACCGGAAGAAATGACCGGTAACTCACTATTAGTTAGAAACTAAATTATATATATACTAATGTTGAAAGGAGAAATAAAATGAAAGGATACTTAGAAATTTTAGACGTATTTGCAAGAGAAATTATGGATTCAAGAGGCAATCCTACTGTAGAAGTAGAAGTAGTTGTAGATGCTGGTGGAAGACAAGTGGTTGGAAGAGCAGCTGTACCTTCAGGAGCTTCTACTGGTGCCTTTGAAGCAGTTGAGCTTCGTGATGGTGGCGACAGATATGTAGGTAAAGGTGTACAAAACGCAGTTGATAATGTTAACAACATTATTGCTGAAGAAATTATCGGAATGAATGCGCTTGATCAAGTTGAAATTGACAACAGAATGATTGAATTAGACGGAACACCTAACAAATCCAAATTAGGTGCTAACGCTATTCTTGGTGTATCTTTAGCTGTTGCAAAAGCAGCTGCAGAAGCATTAGATATGCCTTTATACCAATACCTTGGCGGCTTCAATGCAAAAGTATTGCCAGTTCCTATGATGAACATCTTAAATGGTGGAAAACATGCTGACAATACAGTAGACTTACAAGAATTCATGATTATGCCAGTTGGTGCAAAATCCTTCAGCGAAGCTTTAAGAATGTGTGCTGAAGTATATCACAACCTTAAGAAAGTATTAAGTGCCAGAGGTTTATCTACAGCAGTTGGTGATGAAGGAGGATTTGCTCCTGACTTAGCAACATCTGAAGAAACCATTCAGGTAATTATCGAAGCGGTTGAAAAAGCTGGATACAAACCAGGAGAAGATATCCGTATTGCGCTTGATGCCGCTGCAACTGAATTATATGATGAAGAAACAAAAACTTACCGTTTCCCAGGCGAAAGCAAAATGAAAGGTCAGGAAATCGTAAGAACCTCTGAAGAAATGGTTGCTTACTATGAAGATTTAGTAAATAAATTCCCAATTATTTCTATTGAAGATGGCTTAAGTGAAGAAGACTGGGAAGGCTGGAAGTTATTAACTGAAAGATTAGGCAAGAGAATTCAATTGGTTGGTGACGACTTATTTGTAACCAACACTGAAAGATTAGCAAAAGGTATTGAATTAGGCGTAGCAAACTCCATTTTAATCAAAGTAAATCAAATTGGTACATTAACTGAAACCTTTAATGCGATTCAAATGGCTAACAGAGCAGGCATGACAGCAGTTGTTTCTCACAGATCCGGAGAAACAGAAGATGCAACGATTGCAGACATTGCTGTAGCTGTAAATGCTGGCCAAATTAAGACTGGTGCTCCTTGCCGTTCTGACCGTGTTGCTAAATACAATCAATTACTCCGTATCGAAGAAGAATTAGGCGATACAGCAGAATATCTTGGATTAAAAGCATGGTTTAACCTTAAATAATTAAGCGGTTAGTCAATATAGAGCGTTTTTTATGTATATAGATTAGGATGCCTGATTTAGCCAGGCATTCTAATCTTTTTTTATAGACAATAAAAAATACTTCCAAATAGAGCATCTAATTATAAAACATTAGAGGGTCTAGTTTGGAAGTATATACCGTATCTTCGATTTCTACCCACTTAAATGGCAATGTTAATTTTTTTCCGTCCATTTCTATTTCGAAAGGATCTATTGTAAAATAAGATTCTGAATCTGCTAAGTCAATTTCTAAATTTTCTGTATTCGTTTCTTCGGAGTTTGACTGTTCTGCTTCAGAATCTTTATCATTAGTATTCAGTTGATTGGTTTCTGAAATTTCATCAGTATTTGATTGCTGTACTTCATTTTTATTACAACCAGTAAAACAAATACAAAATAGTATTACAAAGAATAAGAAACAAATTAAGTAATTTGTCTTTTTCATTTTAATATTAGCCTCCTCCTTTGTTATAAAATTTTAAGCATCAGTTTTTCCTGGATTTTATGAGTCATTTTAAAATCTTTTTTAGCAAGCAAAAAGGATAGATGGTTGATAAAATAGTTATTATATTATTATATAATGCTAACTGTTATTGATGACCGCTCCTTTCTTTTTATAAATTAAGTATGGGCATAATTTTAAATCATAATTAACTTTAAATCAATAAAAAACTGTGGTTTAAGAACAGTTTTATATTAATTGCCAAGTATTTGCTTATTTTTATTGCACAATTTATTACTTTATGCTAAAATGTTGATGTTAAAAACTTAGGAGGGGTAGAAATGAGCACACTAACGATTGTATTATCAGTAGTTTATGTAATATTGGCTTTAATTCTTATTACGGCTGTAATGCTTCAGGAAGGAAAATCTGCAGGTTTAGGTACTCTTTCTGGATCAAATTCAGATACTTTTTGGGGAAAAAATAAAACGTATTCCTTAGAAGGTCAGCTTGAAAAGTTTACTAAAATCCTTGCAGTATTATTTATTGTTCTTGCTGTTGTTTTAGTTGTATTAATTAAATAAGACATTAAAATAACACACTTTGAAAATAAGTGTGTTTTGTTTTATTTTATGTTTAGTTTTTTTAAGAATTGATATACTAAAGATAAATAGTTTTTTATACGAGGTGACTGGATTGGATACAATAGAAAAAATGGAAGAAAGAAAACAATTGATTCTGGATTTAATGAGTCATAAAGATTACAGACCGATGAAAATTAAAGAGCTTAGTATGTTGTTACAAGTACCAAATCATGAAAGAGCTGCTTTGGAAGAGATCTTAAACCAGCTCATTCAGGAAGGAAAAATTATCCGCACCAAAAAAGGTAAATATTCCCTCCCCGAAACTTTAAACATGGTAATAGGTATTTTTCAGGGTAATGCTAAAGGTTATGGATTTTTACTGTTAGAAGACAGTGATGCCAATGATATCTTTATTCCTGCCGATAAGGTCAATGGTGCTATGCATAAGGATAAAGTCTTATGCAAAATTATAAAAGCAGAGCATGGCGGAAGAAAG
>JAAYML010000047.1 GCA_012521395.1 Candidatus Epulonipiscium sp.
AAAAAAAAGGGCGCACGAAAACAGAAGTCGATGAGATTATCTGCTGGCTTACAGGTTACAGTCAGAAGGAGTTAGAAGCTCAGTTAGAAAGGCAGGTAGATGTTGAGACTTTCTTTAATGAAGCACCCCAATTAAATCCTGCACGGAATTTAATTAAAGGAGTCGTTTGTGGTGTCCGGGTAGAAGATATTGAAGAACCAATGATGCAGAACATTCGTTATTTAGACAAATTAATAGATGAGTTGGCAAAGGGAAAAGATATGGAAAAAATTTTAAGAAAATAGTAGAAAAAAAGTAAAGCTGACTTCCTCAAATTAAATATTTACAGTTTTTCTCCTAAGATGATAGAATGTGCTTAGGAGATTTTTATTTTAGACCTGAGGATGGAGGCTGGAATTTGATGTACCAAGACAATTACAATACTAAAAGGGTTCACAAAGTCAATATTTTAATAACAATCATTTTAATTTTTTTAATTTGTATTCCAATAATATCCTCAAAGGGTATTACAGGAGCCATGTCGAGTATTGTAGCTGGAATCTTGCTTTTAGGGATAGATCTGATTGCTTATTTTTTGCCTGTCAAAGATTATGTAAAAGGGTTTTTCCTGTCATTGTTGCCTGTCATAATTATTCTTTCACTTTTTGTGCTACAGGGTTATGCTTTAAATAAGCATTATATTATCCTTTTATCTATTGCCATGGTTACATTGTATTTTAAGAAAGAGCTCATTCTAATTTTAGGATTATTTATTGATGCGGCTTATTTATTTTTGTTTTTCACTTTTCCTGAAAACTTATTAGGTGTCAACAATGATTTAAAAGGATTTTTTACAGTCTTTTTCATAATAAATGCAATGATTATCCTGTTGTATCTATTAACCAAATGGGGGCGGCAGCTCATAGAAGAAGCTTATCAAAAAGATCTTGAGTCTCAAAAGCTCGTACAACGAATAACATCAACTTTTAATGCAACTGAAGAAGTTTCCAGTTTACTTGATGAACATATTACAAATTTTAAGAACGATATTAACACCATTTACCATTCCAGCAAAGGCATTATAGAAGCCGTTGAGCAAATGGCCATTGGTATACAGGAAGAAGCAGAAAGCGTTAATCTTATCAATGATACTATGAATCATTCTATGTCTAAAATGGATGGTGCAATGAATATTAGTAAGGCTATAGTAACAGAATCTCAAAGCATGAATATAAAGGTTCAGGAAGGCTGGCAGAAAATTAATCAAGTGACAAATTATATCGATAATGTTGCTTCCGCAATTAGTACAACTACACAGACGGTTTCTGATTTACAGTTTAGTCTGGATAGAGTGAATAACTTATTAAATGGCATTCAAACAATTGCTGATCAGACTAATTTACTGGCCCTTAATGCTGCCATTGAATCTGCACGGGCAGGGGAACATGGGAAAGGCTTTGCGGTTGTTGCCGAAGAAGTAAGAAAACTGGCAGAACAAAGCACGCGTATTACTCTGGATATTGCTGAGGTAACAACAGAACTATTCAATAAGTCGAAAGAAGCCCAGGAAAAATCAGTCCAGGGAGATATATCGATCAAAGAAGGGAAAAAATTACTTGAGGAAATTTCCAGATATTTTGAAGAGCTTAAAGATACTTATAATATTATTAACGAAGGATTATCAAATGGTATGGAAGAAATAGCACAAGCCGTGGAAAACTTTTCAATGATTCAAAGTCAGATAGAAAATGTATCTGCAATCTCACAGGAAAATGCAGCATCAACTGAAGAAATTATATCAACGATAGAAAACGAACATGCATTAATTAGTTCAATTAACGCAGCAGTTACAGATATAAAAGAGTTAAGTCAGAAGCTTCATAACATGACACAAAATTAAGAACAAGGGTGAAGTAAGGGGACGGTTCTTTTGTTACACATTTTTTACAATAATATTGAAAGATAGACAATTTGGACGTTAATATATTTAACAAGAATAGTAAGCGTGGAAGAGTAGGAGACGATGTTTATGACATTTTTGCATGAGGTGATAATGTCAAAACACTAAATATTGGCATGGTAAAAATCACGTATTTTATTTATAGTCTTATGGATCGCTTTATTTTTAAGCTAAGCAGCCTCTCATATATATTGAAAATTTTAAGTACATCGAAGAGGTGTACTTTTTGTATGTTTATTTTCAGGCACCAGTTTGCAGTAATTTTTAGACTGTTTTGCGGTATTTTTGTTTTTAATTCTATAATACAATTTGAACTTAAAAGGAGTTAGGATATGAGACCAGTTCATAAAGAAAGGTATGAACTGTTTTGTGAATATGGGTATATATTTGGCAGGCTTAAAACAAGTTTGTTTCTTAAAAATATATAAAAAACTTAAATGAGATCAGAGCAGAAGAAATTATTTTGAATAGTTCTTGTTTCCAAGAAATAGATAGATTATGATAAAAAAAGGAATCAGCATAAGAAACATTCAAGAAGCAAAAGAACCGTTCCTTTGCTTCTTTGTAAAATATAAAATAATGGAGGTTGAAAAAATGATAAAGAAAGTTGTTACAGACAAGGCACCAGCAGCAATTGGTCCGTATTCTCAGGCCATTATATATGGAAACTTCTTATTTACATCTGGTCAAATTCCTATAGATCCTGTTACAGGTGAAGTGGTCGGAGATGACATTGAAACCCAGGCCAATCAAGTCATGAAGAATTTAGCGGCTATTTTAACGGAAGCAGGAACGTCTTTTGATAAAGTCGTTAAGGTTACTTGTTTCTTAAAAGATATGAACGACTTTGCTAAGTTCAATGAAGTTTATACCAGGTATTTTACGAGTAAACCCGCACGGTCCTGTGTGGCTGTAAAAAGTTTACCTAAAGATGTTCTTTGTGAAGTTGAACTAATAGCAGTCATTGACTAATTATAATCTTTAATAATGACAGGAAGCAGGAGTTCTTTCGTTTTTTTAACTTAATTCAAGTAATCAATTAAACAAAAAGAATGGCAACTGTCTTTTATAATTCTTGTTTTAAAAAAGGTGATAGATTATCATAATTAAATAAGAAAGCATAGAAAATGAAACAAAATGAAACAAAATGAAACAGGGAACCGTCCCTGTGTTTTTGCAAAAATTAAATGTACGGAGGAGTAAAATGCCAAAAAAGAATCAAGTGATTGATGTAACTGTTGAAGATCTTATTTTCCCGAATAAAGGGATAGCTTATATAGATGGTAAAAAAGTCATTATAAAAAATGCAATCAAGGGACAAAAAGTAAGAGCCCGGGTTACAAAAAAGAGAAAAGATAAAATCGAAGCTTCAATTATAGAGGTTCTTGAAAAATCCCCAATTGAAAAAGAAGCTTTATGTCCTCATTTTGGTATATGTGGTGGCTGCAGCTATCAAACTTTACCTTACGAGGAACAGTTAAAACTTAAAGAAAGTCAGGTCAAAAGACTTTTAGATAATGCAGGACTGGAAGGATATGAGTTTTTGGATATCCTTCCGAGCCCTTCAGAATATAACTACCGTAACAAAATGGAATTTACTTTTGGAGATGTAGAAAAAGGTGGGGAACTGGCTTTAGGAATGCATAAAACAGGCTCTTTTTATGAAATGGTTACGGTGGAAGGCTGTCAGATTGTCCATGCAGATTTTATTAAAATTATGATGGCTGTGTTAATTTATTTCAGAGAAAGAAAAATACCTTTTTATCATACACGAAAACATGAGGGCTACCTTCGTCATCTTGTCATACGAAGAAGTGCAAAATTAGGCGAAATTTTAGTTAACTTAGTGACCAGTTCTCAAATGAATTTAGATTTATCGGACTTAGTAGAAGAAGTTAAAAACTTGAAGCTTGAAGGAGAGTTAAAAGGCTTTCTCCATACGATTAATGACAGTCTTGCAGATGTGGTTCAAAGTGATGAAACCAGGGTCCTTTATGGACAAGATTATTTTATGGAAGAACTCCTTGGTTTAAAGTTTAAAATATCTGCTTTTTCTTTCTTTCAAACCAATTCTCTAGGAGCAGAAAGACTCTATTCTGTTGTAAGAGATTTTGCAGGATCAACTAAAGATAAGATCATTTTTGATTTATACTGTGGGACTGGAACCATTGCTCAAATTATGGTCGATGTATCAAAAAAAGTGATTGGAATCGAAATTGTAGAAGAGGCTGTTCAGGCAGCAAAAGAAAATGCAAAATTAAACGGACTGGAAAACTGCGAATTTATCGCTGGTGATGTATTAGCAAAAGTAGATGAATTAAAAGATAAGCCTGATTTAATTATTTTAGACCCGCCTCGTGAAGGCGTTCATCCAAAGGCTATTGATAAGATTATAAAGTTTGGTGCAAAGCAGATCATATACGTTTCATGCAAGCCGACTTCTTTGGCTAGAGATTTAAAAATTTTTGTGGAGAAGGGATATAAAGTAGAAAAAGTGAGATGTGTAGA